>NZ_WNJX01000041.1:0-10941 GCF_010892375.1 Granulicatella sp. zg-84
TTAGACATAGGCAATTTCTCCTTATTATTTGGTGGTACTTTTAATTTAAGAGAAAATTGCCTTTTTGTCTACATAAAATTAGGGTTGCTGGCTTATGCCATCAACCCTAAAAATTATACAGCCTTTTAATAACAAGGACCCAGAAATCATTTCACGATTTCTGGGTCCTTGTTGTATGCCTTTTTATGACTATGGTTTTGGGATAGAGCATGTAAATAATACACCGTCAGCTGTATTTTCCGCACTGAGTTTTCCATTATGTTGTTGGATGATTTCATAAGCTAAAGAAAGTCCAATGCCGACACTCGAAGATACAGCTTTTTTACCTCGGTAAAATCGTTCAAAGATATATGGTAAATCTTCTTTATCGATATGGCTTCCTTCGTTAAAAATGTAAATCGTTGAGAAAAAAACGGTGTCCTCAATCGAAATGCGTAATTGTTTGTACATTGGTGTATAGTCAATAGCATTTTTAATCACATTTGATACAGCTTCAGTAATGTAGAATGTATCGGCGTATAATGTTGCACCGTCGGGGTAAGAAACGTGTAGGTCAAGATGTTTATTTGTAATTAGCACATCTAGTTGGGAAAGAATTGAGTTTATGAATTCTTTTGTGTCTATTGTTTCCTTTTTTAGTTTGATGACACCGGCATCTAATCTTGTTAAAAGCAATAATGATTGAATAAGTACATTGATACGATCTAATTGTGGTTCGAGTAATTCTAGTTGTTCGTCACTCCGTTCTTCAACGGGTAGTGCTAGTAGCGTATCTGTGACAACTAGTAATGATGTTAAGGGTGTTTTCAACTGGTGGGAAATATCCGCAATATTTTTAGACAAATAGTCCTTATGTTTTTTTGTCGTCTTAAACTGGAAATGTAGCGCTGTTGCTGTTTGATATAGTTCATTTTTCAATGCAGATAAAGTACCCTCTTTATTCGAACGAATATCGTATACTGTTTCAGAATTAACAAAATGTGAAACGTATTCTTTTAGCTGACCAATTTCTTTATAAAGACTATTTAAATATAATGTCATACAGACAAAAATAAGTGCAGATAAAATAAACCAAATGATGAATAAATATATAAAAATGGTTTCTGGTGCAAAGGACATATTTTTAGGTGCAAATAAATGGTTTTGTAAATTGGAAACTTCTTTTAAAGCGTCTTGTGATAATGGAGCACCATTAAAATAATCTCGGAAACTGCCATTTGTCTGACTAATCGCAAATATCTCTGTGGCAATTGTTTGTAATTGCGTGCGATATAATTGTTGCCAATATATACCTAGTCCAAGAAGCAGTAACAAGATGCAAGCAGATAAGACAAAATATCCATAAAGCCATTTGCGTGCTTCGTGATTATGATAGACTTTCATGAATATCTCCTTTCAAACGATAACCAATTCCGCGTAATGTTTCAATCACGAGTGTATCCGATTCTATTTTTTGGCGAAGTCGTTTTAATGTAACAGTTAAAGTGTTATCGTTGACGAATGTGCCGTCATTATCCCACATATACGCTAAAATTTGTTCACGTGTTAATACTTGGTTAATGTGTTTAAAAAAGTAGAAGAAAAGTTTGTGTTCATTTTTAGAAAATTTAATTGGTTCATTTTCTCCTAGCGGTGTTACTGTTAAATGTTGTGTATCAACTTGTAAATGATGAAGTACACGTATATAGCTAGGCATTTCGAGTTGATAGCGTGAAATAATAGCTTGAATACGTGCTAGAACGATTGGTAAACGAAATGGTTTAGTAATATAGTCTTGGCTACCAAGGTGGAAACTATTGACAATAGTATCTTCCTCATCAATCGCAGATAAAAAAATAAATTTAATATGATTTGGCAGTGTTTGTGCAAAATCAATCCCGTTGCCGTCTGGTAGCATGATATCTAGTAAAGCTAACTGGATAGGTGTATCCGCTATAATGTGTTGAGCTTGTTTGATGTTTGAAGCGATATGTGTTGTATAACCAGCTCTTTGTAAAGCAAATGAAAGCCCATTTGCAATAATTTCCTCGTCTTCTAAAATTAAAATAGAAATCATATGGTCACCTCTCTTCATTTTTATTATAGCATGGAACATATTGAAATGAATAATGAAAACAGGCGAACCGATATTGAGTATCGGTTCGCCCTAGGATTATTTTACGAATTCTCGAGTTTTTTAATGTTCATGATGATGTGAAATCCATTCAATCGTGGAGTCGATCACATGATAATGCTCTAAAATATGTGAAATATCATGTCTTAATGCTTCACTAGGTTGATGTGTATGGATTTTGGCTGTAAACACATGGTGTTCATTATCCAATGTCCAAAAATGAACATCATGGATAGATTCAATACCATGTAGTGCAAGAATATCAGATTTGATTTTTTTTAGTGCTGATAAACTTGGTGTACGGTGCATAATGATGCGATAACTTGTAATAATATTGCTGATAACATTTCTTAATACAATTAAACCAATAACAATGGATAGAATAGAATCTAAAATATACCAATTTGTAAAGAAAATGACAATACTTGTGATAAAAACAGCTACCCAACCTAATAAATCTTCTAATAAATGTGCAAAGACACTTCTATCTAAAATATTTTTAGCACCATTTAATTTCATAGCAGCAATAAAGTTTGCGGCTATACCAAAAATAGACATTAAGAAAATACCACCGGAATTCACAAATTCAGGTTTGAATAGTTTTTGAAAAGCTTCTGTAAAAATAAAAATTGTCCCAGATAATAAAACAACACTATTGATAATAGCACCAACTAAAGATAAGCGTTTATAACCATAAGAATATTTTTGATTGGCAGGTCTTTTGCTTGTCTTTTCTAAAATAAGTGAAAAAACAAGAATAAGTGCATCCCCTAAATCATGAACAGCATCAGATAAAATAGCAGTACTATTAAATAATGCGCCACCGATAAATTCTAAAATAGAAAAGACGAGATTTAATAATGTGGCAACACGTAAATTACTTGCACTGACATGACTATAATCGTGATGATGATGCCCATGTCCGTGTCCATGAGAGTGATTGTGATGGTTATGGTTGTGATGATGTGACATAAAAAGACCTCCGTAACAGTTGAGTGTATGTTCAAATGATACATATAGTATACTTGAGCAATTGTTCAACTGTCAAGAGGTATTTCATTAAATCGTATTGAATACGATTATTATAACATAAAAACATTCATTTTATATATATTTTATTTAAACTATAGCAAAAAAGAAGAAAGCAAACAGGAAATCGCTTGCTTTTTCTAAGGATAGGAGTACAATTAACATTAAAATAGCGTGACAAAATAAATAAAGAAAGATGTGATGATATGTTAAAAGGATTATTACTATTGCTAGTTGCTCTTTTATCAGGCTGTGCGTCTCAAACTCAACAAACGATAAAGCCTCTTGCAGAGGGATTTCAATTAACTGGAAAATATAAGGCAGAAGAAAATAGTAGTATTGAATATATTTGGTTTGAAAATAATAAGATGATATTATCCGTATATCCACTTGATGATAGTCATCACAAAAATTCTAAAAATTTAGAAAAATTAAATCAATTTTCAACGATAGTAAATCAATTTTCTGAAGGGACTACTGAGAAAAACAAAAATCAAAAAATAGATGAGCCAAGTAAACCTACATTTATAAAATATAATAAAGACGTCCCCGGTTATGATGCTAAATATGGTTCATTATACTATGTTTTTTATCATCCAATCGTGAAGAAAACTGTTGGACAAGGAAATGACTGGCAAGTACAATTTGAGTCTAAATATGGAGTGATTGATTGCTTTATTTTTGATGTAACTGATGCAACAACGTTTAAAGATGATACAGGTGTGACTTATCATAAAGAATGAGAACTTAAAAGTGTCTAACTCAAACATTAAATATAAAGAGAATGTATTATAAAAAATTAGGGAACTAACATGGTAACGTGTTAGTTCCCTAATTTTTTATAGTTGGATTAATTTATTCGATATGATGTTCACAATGTTCTTGAATATGATTTAAAGAGACTTCTAATATATCATTGATATGATGGTCATCTAAAGAATATAAGACGAATTTTCCTTGTTTTAAGGATTTTACAAGTTTGGCATCTTTTAATGTTTTTAATTGATGTGAAATAGCAGATATAGACATATCCAATGTTGTTGCTAAGTCGTTTACGAACATTTCTTGTTCTTTCAATGTGTATAAAATACGTAATCGAGTTGGATCGCCCATTATTTTAAAGAGTCTAGAAAGTTTAATTAAATCAGTATTGTCCATTATGATAGACCTCCTTGTTAAAAGAAGCGTTAAATCAATCGGGATATTGATTTAACGCATATTTTATAAGCAAATTAATACCGGCATAATAATTGGTCTGCGTTCGGTTTGGTCGTATAAATAAGGTTGTAATGTATCAATGAATAGTTCGCGTAATTGTTTTTCGTTTAAAGGTTCATTGCTATCTAATACGTCATAAATGGCTTGACGTAAAATAGATTGAGCATCGCTAATCAACTCGCTAGATTCTCTCATGTAGACAAAGCCACGTGATAAAATTTCAGGTCCTGCTAATAAGAAACGTTCTTTTGTATCAATGGTTGCGACAACAATGACTAATCCTTCTTCTGATAAAGTACGTCTATCACGAATAACGACATTCCCAATATCTCCAATACCATTTCCGTCAACATAAATGTCATTGGCAATAAAACGACCTGCACGTCTTGCAGAGTTTGCTGTAACAGCAAGCATTTCACCATTTTCTAAAATAAAGCTATTTTCAAGTGGAACGCCTACTTGTGCAGCTGTTTCTGCGTGTAGTTTTTGCATTCTAAATTCACCATGTACGGGCATAAAGTATTTTGGTTTTAACAAACGTAACATTAACATTTGTTCTTGTTTACTACCATGTCCAGATGTATGAATATTGTTTAGTTTTCCATGAATAACATTTGCCCCAGCAGCATACAATAAGTTAATAACTTTGTTGACACTTGTTGTATTTCCTGGAATAGGCGAACTTGAGAAAATAACTGTATCCTTTGGTTGAATGGAAATTTGTCGATGTGTACCATTGGCAATACGACTTAAAGCAGCCATTGGCTCTCCTTGGGAACCTGTACACAAAATAATCACTTCATCCGACGGATATAAAGAAATATCTCGTCCGTCAATAAAGGTTTCTTTAGGTGCTTTAATGTAGCCTAATTCACGACCCGTGGCAAAAGCTGCTTCCATACTTCTACCGAATACAGCAATTTTTCTACCTGTTTCAATGGCAACTTCTACAACTTGTTGCAAACGTGAAATATTTGATGCGAATGTCGCAAAAATAATACGCCCGTCTATTTTTTTGATAATGTCATGAATGGCATTTCCAACTTCTTTTTCAGATTTTGTAAATCCTGAAATTTCAGAGTTAGTACTATCTCCTAACATTAACAAGACACCTTCGTCACCAATACGTGCCATTTTGTGTAAATCAGCAGGTTCACCAACTGGTGTGAAGTCAAATTTAAAGTCACCTGTTGAAACGATGTTTCCTGATGGTGTTTTAATAATGACACCAAAGGCTTCTGGAATACTATGTGTTGTCAAATAGAAACTAACAGATGTTTTTCTGAATTTAATAACTGAATTAGCATTTACTTCATTTAAAATAGCACTTCTTAGTAAACCATGTTCATCTAATTTATTGCGAATTAAAGCTAGAGCAAGTGGACCTGCGTAAATTGGAATATTTAATTCTTTTAATAAAAATGGGATACTACCAATATGGTCTTCGTGACCGTGTGTAATCACAAGAGCTTTTACTTTATGTTTATTTTGAATTAAATAACTATAATCTGGAATGACATAATCAATACCTAATAGATGTTCTTCTGGGAATTTCACACCACAGTCGATGACAATGATTTCATCTTGAAATTGGACACCATACATATTTTTTCCAATTTCTCCAAGCCCTCCAAGAGCGAAAACACCTGTTTCGTTATTTTGTAAATTGATTTTCATTTCTAGCACCACTCACTAGAAATCAACTAAAGCAAAATCGGGGCTTTTTTGCTCGTATTCTAAGTGTTTTTCATCTAATTCTTGTACAAATTCAATATTGTATGGTGTATTTTCTTCAACACGTTTACGTGCGTCTACTTTTGAAGTTGCGTCAATGTATAATGATTTTGTATGTTCACGACGAGGTGCTTCTGTTTTTGTTTCTTGATAAGTTACTTTAAAAATCATAATAATCTCCTTAAATATTTATATATTTTATGTTATTGAATACAAACGTATCACTTTACATTATAGCATAAAAATGCTTTAAAGTATATTGTTTTAGGGTTGTGTTAAAACAGCTCCTATAACGAAAAACATCACTCATGAAATAAGAGTGATGTTTTTCGTTTATGGCAATACATCATAGGCTAATTGATGAATAATGTCTTTATGTTGAGGATAAATCGCAAGTAATTGTTTTTGTGTAAATAATTCAAAATCGTCATAATCAAAAGCTGGTGTGACACAGCATCCAACAATAGCAAAGTCGTCATCATTGTTACTTTCTACTGTTGAACCAAAAATAACACCGCGAGGTACGGTAAATTGTAAAACATCATGTTCACCTAATCCAAGAGAAACAGTTTTGTATTCTCCATTTGGGAAAATCATGTGTACAGTCAATGGGTGACCTGCATGATAATACCATGTTTCATCAGATTTTAAACGATGAAAATGAGAGGGATTGTTCGTTTTTAGTAAAAATAGGATAGACGTTGCAACAGCTCGTGTCGTTGTTTTCAAAGAAATATTTATATCACTATGATATGTTTTTTTGAAATAACCTCCTTCAGAATGAGGTTCTAAGTTTAATTTTTTAACCCAATCATGTGCATTCATAAGACGCCTCCACGTTTTTTCTATAGTTTAACAAAATTATTCTTATTTGTTAAGTTTATTATCTTATTTGAAATCATTCTAAATAAGAGTTGACTTTTAATAGAACATACGGTAAAATTATCTTATCAATAATAATTCTAAATAAGAATTGTTTATATAAAAGGAGAGTATCAAATGTCAAAAGAAACAGTATTAAATGAATTAGTTGGGAACTTAGGTGTATTATACATTAAACTACATCAACACCATTTTTATGTAAAAGGAGAAGCGTTCTTCCGTTTACACCAAAAATTTGAAGATTACTACAATGAAGTTCACGAACAATTAGATGAAGTAGCAGAACGTCTTTTAATGATTAAAGGTAAACCAGTATCAACATTAGCTGAATTTTTAGAAGTATCTTCTATCAAAGAAGCACCATATACAAAAGAAAAATCTCAAATTGAAATGGTTAAAGAGGTTGTAGAAGACTTTAAAGTTATCGTTTCACTATTAGAAAAAGGTATTGATGCAACAGAAGGCGACCACGTAAGCCAAGATATGTTAATTGGTATTAAAGGATTTTATGATAAAGAGTTGTGGATGTTAGAAGCAACTTTAGGTTAAACAAACTTAAAATAAAGACACTCGAACATGACAAAAATGTTCGAGTGTCTTTATTTTAATATTTGGGATACGTTCGTATTAAAAGTACTGACTAAAAAGGATTATATAAAAGAGAAAAACAGACGTTTATTTTCCTCTTTCGTTTTATAGAGTGCATCCTTTTAGTTTATCTATGCTTTTTGATAAGTGTAAGCATTTTTTGTTGAGGTGTTGGCATAGGGTACTTATGAAACTCACTTGGATGTACCCATATACCTTTTATATTGGCAGGTAGGCCAACTACTTTCACGACATCAATATGCCATTTTAAATGACTAAATAAATGTGTGACAGTTCCAATTTTTTCAAATACTTCATGAGTTCCTTTTTTAGTTGGTTGTTTAACAGGTATAGTATAAGGTTCTTCATTTTCAAAAATATTTAAAGCTGTTTGCTCATACACTTTATTTTCAACCATAGGGAATAGCCACATATTTGCCAATAATCCATTTTCTTCGCGTTGCTGCAAATAAAATTGTCCTTTGTCATTTTCGATAACATAGGCTGTATAATAAACATTTGTTGCTTTAGATTTTTTTGATTTAATGGGGTAAATGTGCATCGTTCCATTTTGATATGCCGCATTAAATTTTTTAATTGGGCTAATCTCTGGTTTAGGATTGGAAGCAGAACAAATATCGGTTCCTAAATCCATAAGAGCTTGGTTAAAATCACCCGGTCTATTTGGGTCGATGAGTTCTTTCATTAAGGCTTCGATAACAGTACGTGTTTTTGGTTGAGCAATATCTAAATTGATTTCAAATAAGCGAGCCATAACACGCATCACATTTCCGTCGACAGCAGGTTCGGGAAGATTGAATGCAATACTTGCAATCGCACCTGCTGTATAAGGGCCAATACCTTTTAGTGCCAAAATATCTTTTAATGTTTGAGGCATTTTTCCATTGTGTAATGCAACCATTTGTTGAGCAGCTTTTTGCATATTGCGAACACGTGAATAATACCCTAATCCTTCCCATGCTTTTAATAAAACAGATTCCGGAGCATTCGCCAAATCTGTAATGGTAGGGAATAGTGTCATGAAACGTGTGTAATAAGGAATAACAGTCACAACTTGTGTTTGTTGGAGCATGATTTCGGACACCCAAATGGCATACGGATCTTTTGTGCGACGCCAAGGTAAATCACGCTTATTCTCATCGTACCATTTTAATAAAGTTTGTCTAAAATCTTCGATTTTTTCCTTTTCCCATAAGATAATGCCATTATCTTTCAATAAATCTGTCATCTTCGTTCTCCATTTTATCATTGATATATGCTCTAATATCATCGTATGAAAAACCTTTTTGATAAAGAGCATTTGATAATTTTTGTTTTAATATATACCCATTGTATGATTTTGCATATCGCTTGTACAAAGTATCTGCATGCTCGTACAGTGCCTCTAATTCATCTTCTTTTGAAACAGCAATATCGACATGTGAAACAGCTTCTTTGGCTACGGCATATGTATAGCCTTTTTGTACAAGATGTTGCGTTGTTTTTTCTAACAATGCTTTTTTTGACATTTTCTTTTGTTTTTGTATATATTTGGACGCAACAGAAATGGCTGTATCTAATTCATCAGGTGAGTAGTATTGTTCTATACCTTCATCAATAAGTTGTGTATCAATACCCTTTTTTTGTAAAGTTTGGATAATGGCATGCTTTCCTTTTTTAGTTGTCGCTAATGTATTTTGAATAAAGGCTTTTACATAAAAAGTATCATTGATATATTTTTCTTTTTTCAACTGGTTAATGGCATTCTCAATAAGTGGTATATGAACATCCTCTAAAGACAGTAATTTATCATACACCTCTTTTTCTGTTCTTAAGCCATAAGATAAATACTGAATGCCTTTTAAATAAACACGTTGATAGTCATTATGAGATAAAATCTCATGCTCAAGGTCATCGGTTAGTACCATACCTTTGTGTAGACGAAATTTAATGAGAGTATCTTCTGAAACACCAAATTTAAATGTGTCATTCACAAAAATATTATAACGATTTTTTTTCTTTTTTTGGACTTCAATCGCAGTAATTGTATTCATGATGTACCTCTTTTCTTATTCATAATGAAAGTATACATGAAGAAGAACATATAACGCTAGTTTGATTAAAATTTGATGATAAAAAATATTGACTTCTATTGATGAAATCCATACAATAAAAAGTAAATCAAGTTGGAGGTAAAAGTATGACGAATCAAGTAAATATTGATTGGAAAAATTTAGGATTTTCTTATATGAAAACACCTTATCGCTATATTTCGTATTGGAAAGACGGTCAATGGGACAATGGGGCGTTGACAGAAGATAATAAAATTTATATTTCTGAGGGGTCAACAGCATTACATTATGGGCAACAAGCTTTTGAAGGCTTAAAGGCCTATCGCTGTAAAGATGGTAGCATCAATTTATTTAGACCAGATCAAAATGCACATCGTCTAAATAAAAGTTGTCAACGTTTGTTAATGCCAGAAGTACCTATGGATAAATTTATTGATGCCGTGAAACAAGTTGTCAAAGCAAATGAAGAGTATATACCACCCTATGGAACTGGAGGAAGTTTATATATACGTCCGTATATTATTGGTGTAGGAGATAATATTGGTGTTGCTCCAGCGCCAGAGTATATTTTTTCAGTGTTTGTTATGCCAGTAGGAGCTTATTTTAAAGGTGGTTTAACACCAACAAGATTTATGGTGACAGAATACGACAGGGCCGCTCCAAATGGGACAGGAGCAGCAAAAGTTGGTGGTAACTATGCGGGTAGTTTGATTGTATCTAAAAAAGCAAAATCGCAGGGATTTAGTGATGCAGTTTATTTAGACCCTGCTACACATACAAAAATAGAAGAAATAGGAGCAGCGAATTTCTTTGGTATTACAAAAGACGGTAAAAAGTTTGTTACACCTAAATCTCCATCTATTTTACCAAGTATTACGAAATACTCTTTATTATATTTGGCAGAGCATCGTCTAGGGTTAGAAGTAGAAGAGGGCGATGTTTATATTGATAGATTGTCAGATTATAGTGAAGCGGGAGCATGTGGAACAGCAGCTGTTATTTCACCAATTGGTGCGATTGAGTACAGAGATAAAATTCATGTGTTTTACTCAGAAACCGAAGTGGGTCCAGTAACACGCCGCCTATATGACGAATTAGTTGGTATTCAATATGGTGATATTGATGCACCAGACGGTTGGATTGAAAAAGTATAAAAGTCTACGATAAATATAAATAAAGGCTCTTCGTCAAATTGTGTTGGTGGAGAGAAATAGTGAGTATGTTGGTAGTGAATGGCATTAACCATTCACTACCTTTTTCACATTCTTTTTCTGCCACTGAGAATGGTGTTGTATGATTAAAATA
>NZ_WNJX01000042.1:0-10783 GCF_010892375.1 Granulicatella sp. zg-84
ATTTTAATCATACAACACCATTCTCAGTGGCAGAAAAAGAATGTGAAAAAGGTAGTGAATGGTTAATGCCATTCACTACCAACATACTCACTATTTCTCTCCACCAACACAATTTGACGAAGAGCCATTTTAGAAAAAGAGAGAAAATGTATAGATAGAAAAAAGAGCTTGAACTCAACAGGATGTGTTGAGTTCAAGCCTTTTTATAAATTATGCATTATTTTTTTTGTAAACAACGATACCTACAACGGTTAATAATAAACCGATAACGATGAATAATGTGCTATCTTGTGTACCAGTTTTTGGTAATGTAGCCACTGCTGATGTTTCTTTTTTAGCTGTACTTTGTGTATTGTGCATTGATTTAGATGTTGATACACTTGGTCTTACTGGTGTAGAAACTGTTGGTATAGATGGTACTCTAGATATTGTATGTGTAGTTGTAGTACTTGTTGTTGGGTTAGGTTTTTCAGATTCTTCTGGTTTTTCGTCAACTTTTTTATAAATATGGATTGCATGAATTTCGTTTTCAAACTTGAATTCAGTTGTTACATATTTATAATTAGGAATATCTTTTTTGCTAACTAAGCCTTCAACTGTTGGAGATAATTCTGCGTTTGTACCTTCTTCAACAAAGCTTGTTTTAGGTTTTAGAGCATCTGCTTTTTCATCTAGAACAGCTGTTGCATCTACCGCACTACTTGGTAATTTATCTTTTTCAATTTGAACGACTGATACGTTATCACCTTTTTTTAAAGCAGCTGTTTCAGGGACTTCAACAGACCATGTGCCATTTTCAGCAACTGTTGTTGCTACTTTTGAACCGTCTTTAAATGTTACGATGATTGTTGAGCCAGCAATTCCTTTACCTGTAACAGCAGCAGCTTTTTCTTTGACAGCTAATACGATTGGATTTTCAGATTTTTTAGGGTTAACAACGGTTTGACTAACGATTGGGCTAACTAATTTCTCTACGCCTTCTTGAACTTCTGTTTGATTGGCATTGATTTGTTCGCCATATTTAAATGGTCTTGTAAAATCAATAGACCATTCATTATTGTTTACGGTTGTTTCTTTTGATGTTCCGTCGGGGAATGTTACTTTTATTTTTGAACCGTTGATACCAATACCAGTTACTTTAGTGTCGCCTTCTGAAATAGGGTTGATAACAGGAATATTTGATACTTCTGGGTCTGCTTTTTCGTATTTAGCATAGAATTTTAAGTTTTGGTTAACAACCATTTCTTTTAGTTCAGTTTCTGGAATAACATTTTCTGTTAAATCAGCATACCAACCTAAGAATTTATATCCAGGTTTTGCTTGAACAGTTGGTAATTCAGCAATTTTTTTGTTGTTACCTTCAAATTGTTTTTCAACGTAAGATGCTTTGTTATTATCTTTATCATTGATTTGACCTTTATCACTGTTTGTTGCGAATGTAACACTGTGATGAGGGATATTAAATACCGCACGTAATGTAATATCGTCTAATGCAACAAAAGAAATTGCGTCACTTGGAGATAATAAACTACCTGCTAAAGTAGGGTAACGTTCAGCCATTGTACGTAGATCACTGTTGTCGTAAGAACTTGGCGTTGCATAAGCCGGTTCAGCAAGCCATCCAACAAATGTGATACCCATTGCTTTTTCTTCATCACTCAAAGTAGGTTCAGGTAATTTGTCTGTAATGTTGTTGATTCTATCACCGTCTAGTACACCGGCGTTTGATGCAAAAATATTATTGTTTTGTTCAAATGTTCTTAATCCACCTTGGTAAGCAGTAAAGACTTGTAAAGGTGTACCGTTTACGTCTGCTTCAGTACCGAAATCTTGGTTACCATTTTGTGTACCAAAAATAAATTTCCCGTATTTTGATGTTAACGTTACACTATAAGCATGTCGAACAACACCAAAGATAATTTCTGTTTCAGGCTCATTATTAACATCTACTAAACCAGGGACACTTACAACACCATTTTGTATCACGATTTTTTGAGACACATCATTTATTTGGAACTCAGCTCCGTCAAAGATTTTTGGCAATGGTACAATATCGTGACGTTGTTTTGTTGTCATTGTTTGTCCAGCGATAGCCACAACATATTCTCCGTCTGGCACATTTTCAAATGTAAATTCACCATTTACACCTTGTGACACAGTTGATGTAATAACGTCACCAGTTGTTGCGTTTGCTAGAAGAACAGGAACGTCTGAATAGCCGGTAAAGTCGGTTGCACCTGCTGGGTGTGAGCCACCTTGACCGTCAAATAAACTTGTACGGTACTGACGAGCTTTTTCGTTTGACTATACTTTAACTCGGCCTACAATTGTATTTTTAGGATTTGTTTCAGCAAATGCTGAATGTGAAAGAGTTGGTAGAATAGTACTCAACACGAGTGCTAACACCGCAAAAAGAATAGCTCCTTTTTTCTTTAAATGATTCATAATAAATTTCCTCCATTTTTAATTTTACTGACAAATTGTACTATGAATCTCATTAGAAAACAATAGCTCTATTATACGGTTTTCATATTTATTTTTGTATAAATACTACTCAGGGGGTAGGCAAAAATGAATAAATAAAATATTCAAATTTAATTACGAATAAATATTCACTTTTAAAATAATATTACATTTTTATAACATGTTTTAAAGATACAAAAAAAGAGTGAATATGTTGCTATTCACTCTTTTTAAATACTTCTTATAATACGGTTACTTTATCTTCCCATGAAGATGCACTTGTTACTAATACGTCATTTAATGCATCTATATTATGTTTGCCATGTTCAGCTAACCATGCACGACAAGATGTTTCGCCTTCTTTTGCAAATACTGGTACACTGTCTTTCCATGTTGCACGGCCACATAGAACACCATTAAAGTTTGAACCAGCTTCTTTTGCGAATACTAATGTGTCTTGGAATAATTCCGCAGAAACACCGGCACTTAAGAAGATAAATGGTAAATGTGTTATATCTGCTTGTTCTTTAAAGAATGCTTTTGCTTCTTCTTTTGTATAAACTGGTTCAACACCGTCTTTTGTAAAGCCTTCAACAAAAGCCATATTCACGGGTACTTCAACTTTTAATACGTCTACATTATAGGGTGCCTCAGAAAAGACTTTCATAGCGTCGTTTACTTTGTGAGGTTTTACTTTTGCGTAAGCTGCACTTTTCACATCGTCATTTGTCGCATCATAAGAAACAATTTCTAAGAAGAATGGAATATTTTCAGCAACACATTCGCTACCAACACGTTCTACCCAAGCGTGTTTAATATCGTTGATGTCATCACTTTCATCAATATCATAGTATAAAAGTACTTTGACAGCATCGGCACCTAATTCTTTAATACGTTTAGCAGACCAGTTTGGTAATAAATCTGGCAAGCGTCCAATTTCAGTTGCATCATAACCTGTTTTTTCGTATGCAACAATCAAACCGCAGTTTTCATCGCGTTTTTTAGAAGCAGAAATACCATATTCAGGGTCTAATAAAATAGAGCTAGAGTAAGGTGTTAATTCTTCGGAAATGCATTCTTTAAATGTGATAATAGCTTCATCACCTTTAGGATTTGGATTTCCTTCAGCTAACATTTTTTTCAATGATCCACGTTGGTCAATCGCCAAAGCAGCAATAATGTTTTGATCATTTGATAAACGTTTTAAATGCTCGTATTTTTCTTTTGTTAATACTAATTTTGTCATATTGTTACTCCTTTATTTTGTATAGTAAGCTTTACCGTCAATATATGTTGCTTGTAACTCAAGTGAATCGTTTAACACGATAAAATCGGCTGGATATCCTTCGTCTAATCGTCCACAAACATTGTCGATACCGACAGATTGAGCAGGGACTAAACTCGCCATTTTCAACGCTTCATGTGGTGTTGCAATACCCCAACGCACAACATTTTGTACACCAGTTATTAGCTCTAAAATGCTACCAGCAAGACTGCCACTATCGACTAGGCGTGCGGTACCGTCTTTCACAATCACATCAAATTCACCTAGTGTTGATTGGCACTCGCCAAGTCCACCCGCACGCATACAGTCGGTAATTAACATTGTTTTATCACGTCCGTGACAGTCCATTACGATTTTTGCAGAAATTGGGTTGACATGATGTCCGTCACAAATTAGTTCATCAAAAGCAGTTGGTATTGTTAAAGCAGCACCGACAACACCAGGCTCACGATGATGTAAGCCACGCATGCCATTATAAACATGCACGAAAATGTTTGCACCTGCATTCGTTGCCTCAAGGCATTCTTGATAAGTTGCATCAGTATGCGCAAGTGCGACATAAATATCTTTTGATTTGGCGTGTTTGATGAAATCGACAGATCCCTCACGTTCAGGTGCGATAGCAATTTTTTTAACCCAACCTTGTGCGCTGTCTTGCCATTTATCTAATAATTCTTTTTGAGGATCACTCATATATTTTGGATTTTGTGCCCCTTTATATTTTTCACAGAAAAATGGGCCTTCAAGGAAAATTCCTTGAATTTTTGCCCCTTTGATATGGCTTGCATGTTGACCAATGGTTTGACACACATCGTTTAAAAGGTCAGCACTTGCTGTTAAAGTCGTTGGTAAATACGACGTTACACCACAAGACGGTAAACCATTTGAAATCATTTTTATTCCTTCTATATCATTGTCCATAACATCGTGGCCTAAATACCCATGAATATGCGTATCAACAAGTCCTGGAGCGATACTATAATTACTGTAATCAATAATAGTGCCATTTGGTTTTTCTGTTGTATATTGACCAAATGTACCATTATCACGAATTTCTAAATACCCTTTTTCTTTGACGTCATGTTCATAGAAAAATTGTTTTGCATAAATATATGTTGCCATATTGCGCCTCTTTCTATTTTTCTAACGGATGAATGATAACACCTTTTACAACACGGTTAACTGTTCCAGTTGGAGAAGGTGTATCTGGTTTATTCCCTACTTTAACAGATGTTAATAATGATAATGTTTGTCCAAACATAGCGTAAGGTAATGCTAGGTAGCCGTCTGGAATGAAACGATATGCTTCGTCAAAGGTGAATTGAACGCCGTCGAAGTTTTCTTCTTTTCCAACATTAATACTACCAACTAAACGAGCAATTTTATCGCCTTGTAATTCTCTTAATATGTCAAAATCATATTGGCGTGTGTAGTCGTCGTTCGATACAAAAACAAAAGCAAGAGAATCTTCATTGACAAATGATTTTGGACCGTGACGGAACCCTAATGATGAATCAAATGCAGTAGCGATACGACCGGCTGTTAATTCTAAAATTTTTAATTGTACTTCACGTGCCAATCCTGCCAGAGCACCTGAACCTAAGTAAATCACGCGGTTGAAATGTGTGTTGACAAGTTCTTGAATGTCTTGTTCACGTTCAATAACGGATTGACCCATGTCACAAATCGCTTTTACATATTTTTCTTTATCTGCATCTGATGCATGATCAAAGATGAGTAGAGCGGTTAATGCCATACATGTAAAACTTCCTGTCATGGCGAAACCGGCATCATTTGAACGTTCAGGCATCATCAATAATAAGTTTTTGTCATCGCCTTGTGCATATTGTGCTAATTTGCCGTCTGGTGCACATGTGATTGTGATTTGGTAAAAATCTTCAACGATTTGTTGACCAAGTTGAACAGTTGCGACACTTTCAGGTGAATTACCACTTCTAGCAAAGGATACTAAAATTGTTGTAACATCTTTTTTAAAGTAGTCGTGTGGATTAGATACAATATTTGTTGTCCCAACAGATTGGAAGTCGAAGTGTTTGTCATCTCCGTAACGTTTAATATGTGGCAAAACAGTATCTCCAACATATTGAGATGTTCCTGCACCTGTAAAGATGACACGGATATGTGTATTTGGTAATTGATTGAAGAATGTTTGGATACGTTCTTTATGTGTTGTAAAGTAATCAAACGCCTCCTGCCATAATTCAGGTTGTTGCTTAATTTCACGTGTTGTGATTTCAGCACTTAATTGTTCAAGGTGTTCCTTTGTATATTGAAACATAAAATACCTCCTTTATATTTTTTATAACATGATTAGCCCCTTTTATAATGGCGAACACGATAGACGAATAAGTCATTATGTGTCACACTCGTTGTATATTCGAGTAATTGAAACTGCTTGTTAACGGTTTGCCGTGTTAAACGTAAACAATTCTCTTTCACTTCTTTATGTAAAAGTTTCGCTTCTTGCTCTGTTAAGTAGCCTGCTTGGCATGTTTCATCTGCATATAAAATAGATTGATGAAAATTTGTTTCAAGTAGTTGATATAATGGGATTTGCTCAATGTCTTTTAAGGTTAATGTAGAAAAAAGAGCATGGGGCAAATATGTCGTTTCAAAAAGCATCGGAATATCGTCTGCTAAGCGAATACGACTAAAGCAAAAAACAAAATCTGTTTCACTTAATCCCAGTTGATGTGCAATGAAACTATTGGGATGTTCAATGTTAAAATCTGTAACAATGCTTTTTGGTGTTTTCCCAATAGACGTCATATATTCTGTAAAGCTAAATCCTTCAAAAACATCTTGTTTTGTTTTCCAATGATCTGATATGTAAGTACCCTTACCATGTTGTTTATAAATATACCCTAATACTTCAAGCTCCTGTAACGCACGTCTTACGGTAGTGCGACTAACTTGATAGGTTTGGCAAATATCTCTTTCAGAGGGCATTTGTTGATGAACGTAGCCTTTGTGTTGAATATAATCAATGAGTTTTGCACTCAATGTGGAATGTAAGGAGATGTTTTTTTTATCTGTCATACATAAACCTCCGCAACTGGTAATTACCAGTTGCTTTTATTGTATGCTTGAATGTTTCTCTAGTCAATAAAAAAGTATTGACTTTTATCGTTTACAAATGTAAACTTTTGGTATTAGAAAAAAGAGGTGACGAATATGGAAAAAGTATATCAAGTAAAAGGAATGGGCTGTGCAGCATGTGCCAGTAAAATTGAGAAGGTCGTTAATAAAATTAACTATGTCACTCAAGCGAATGTAAATTTAGCCAATGAAAAATTGTATGTGACATATACTGATAAACAAGCAATACAAGATGTTGAGCAAGCTGTTTCTCAATTAGGATACGATTTATTTAGTGAAGAAGAGACAGTTGATAATAGCGATGACGAAGATGCCAAGAAAAAGATTGTTTTTTCGGGAATTCTATCACTTGCTATTTTATATATTTCTATGGGTCACATGATTGGCTTACCAATGCTTTTTGAAAGTTCACTCATCAATGCGATTGTCACACTTGTGTTGTCAATCCTTATTGTTTGGTGGGGAAAGCATTACTATATAGTAGGTTTTAAAAATATATGGAGAAAGCAGCCAAATATGGATTCTCTTGTCGCATTAGGGACAAGTGCAGCTTTTTTACAAGGAATAATTGCTATTTTTTTAATGGCATTTCAAAAAGAAGATGTACATGTTTATATTGAAGCAGGAGCTATTGTTTTAACGCTTGTTTCATTAGGAAAATATTTTGAAAAAAGAGCTAAAAAACAAACGACGAGTGCGATTGCAAAACTTGGTGAGCTAGCACCAAAAGAAGCAAGATTATTAGAGCATGGTAATGAACGTATTGTTCCTGTTGAACATGTTCGTGTAGGGGACATTATTTTATCGAAAGCCGGCGAGAAAATAGCATTAGACGGTGTTGTGATTGACGGGTATGCAAAAGTAGATGAGTCGATGATTACCGGAGAAAGTATGCCTGTTACGAAACAAAAAGGAGATAAAGTCGTTGGTGCGAGTTTGAATACAAATGGAGCATTAACGTATGAAGTGACTCATATTGGTTCAGAAACAACTTTAGCCATGATTATGAAATGGGTTGAACAAGCACAAGGTACTAAATTGCCTATTGCACAACTTGTCGATAAAGTATCCAGTGTTTTTGTGCCAGTTGTCATGTTTTTAGCTTTAGCTACATTGATTGGTTGGTTACTCGTTGGAGAGAGTATATTTTTTGCTTTTGATATGATGATTGCTGTGCTTGTCATTGCCTGTCCATGTGCACTAGGTTTAGCAACACCAACAGCTATTATGGTTGCTATTGGACAAAGTGCTAGACAAGGTATACTTATCAAAAATGGTGAAGCATTACAGCATGCCAGTCAAATTAATACCGTGATTTTAGATAAAACAGGAACGATTACTAATGGAAAACCAAGTGTTTCAGATGTAGATACGTCTATTTCTGAGGAGGATTTATTTGTTTATGCAGCTAGCTTAGAACAGTTGTCCACACATCCATTAGCACATGCTATTGTAGAAAAAGCAAAAGAAAAACAACTAAACGTGTTACCGTGTCAAACGTATACGATTCATGATGGAAAAGGTATATCTGGTATCGTTAACGGAAAAGAAGTTATGATTGGAAATAGCGAATTTATTAAAGAGCATACACAGTATGAGATGTTTATTGAAAAAGCGCATCTTTTATCTAGTCAAGGGAAAACACCGCTTTTTGTGAGTATAGATGCTTGTGTCGTTGGAATAATAGGTGTTGCCGATACGATTAAATCAAGTAGTTTAGACGCTATTCAAATGCTACAACATCAAGGTATTGAGGTTGTCATGGCAACAGGAGATAACGATATAACGGCACGTGCGATTGCTAAAGAAGTAGGTATTGTGGATGTTTATAGTGGCGTGTTACCTATTGATAAAGCGGATATTGTGAAAACCTATCAAGAAAAAGGAAAAATGGTGGCAATGGTTGGGGACGGTATTAACGATGCTGTTGCATTAACGCAAGCAGATGTTGGTGTGGCGATTGGAAGTGGAACAGATATTGCTATTGAAGCGGCGGATATCGTCCTAATGCAACATCATTTACAAGATGTTGTACAACTTATTGATATTAGTAAACGGACAATGAAGATTATTAAAGAAAATCTATTTTGGGCATTCGCATATAATATTGCGATGATACCCATTGCGATGGGCTTATTCCATTCCTTTGGTGTGATGTTAAATCCAATGTTGGCAGGGTTAGCCATGAGTCTAAGTTCCGTATCGGTTGTACTTAACGCTTTAAGATTAAATAGAAAAAGAGGGCGTATATCATGAGTGAAGCAGAATGGGAAATCATGCGTGTTATTTGGGCAAATGAGCATGTCACTGCGCAAGTTGTTTTTGATATTTTAGCGAAAAATAAAGATTGGCAATTATCCACGATTAAAACATTACTCGGTAGATTAGTAAAAAAAGGATACGTTTCTGTGCAAAAACAAGGAAAGTGTTTTTTATACGAAGCGAGCGTTTTAGAACAAGAGATTGCTCTTGAAAAAATGAATGCTGTTTTAGAACACGTATGTCCCACAAAACAAGGGCAACTTATTTTAGATATGATGAAAACAGTCCCGCTAACGCAAAATATTATTGAAGAGATAATACATCTTTTACAATATAAAAAAGATACAGCTCCCGAAACGATAATGTGTACGTGTTTAAAAGGGCAATGCCATTGTTGTAAAAGCCACTAACTTTTTGTAATAAAATTATTGACGATACTACTAATTAGTGATAAAATGCTTTTACCACTAATTAGTAGTATTTTTCAGGAGGATAACATGGAGCATTTATATGAAACCAATTCATCACTTCATACACATATTGTAATGATGAAAGCATGGCGAACAGTTGAAAGTAATCTAGGTAAAATTGTTAAATCGAATGGCTTAACCATGACACAGTTTGGTGTGCTAGATGTCCTATATGCAAAGGGACCATTACGTATTTGCGAGCTTATTCAAAGTATGCTTGCCACATCTGGAAATATGACTGTTGTGTTAAAAAATATGGAAAAACAAGGTTTGATTTATAAAGAGACTTCAGCAACAGATAAGCGAGCAACTATTATTGGTATGACAGAAAAAGGCAAACAACTCTTTCAAGAAATTTTGCCACAACATCACCAAGAAATAGAAGAAGTTTATCGTCTTTTATCCAAAGAACAGAAAGCATTATTGATTAGTTTACTAAAAACATTTAAACAGGTACACACGGAGGAAAAACAATGTCAAGAAAATCAATTTTAATGGTCGTAGGATCAACACGTCAACAATCATATAATCAAGCGCTAGCGGAATATATCGCAGCACAATTACAAGAGCATGCAGATGTATCTTTTTTAGATTATAAAGATGTTCCTATATTAGAACAAGATGCAGAATTTCCAACACCTGCTTCTGTTGTACGTATTCGAGAAACAGTTGCTAAAGCAGATGGTGTATGGGTTGTAACACCTGAATACAATCATGCGTATCCAGCTATCGTAAAAAATTTATTTGACTGGTTGTCAAGAGCATCTGAAGCAGGAAGCCAACAACCAACAGTTATTGCAGGAAAACCAATAACATTCTCTGGTGCAGGGGGTTCTACGGAGGCGTTCTACGTACGTGAGCAATTAGGTATTTATTTGAAAAAAATTCGTATGAATACTATGGACGATACAGGTGTAGGTATTGCGTTACCAATGGAATCATGGGTAACAGGTCAGTTGATTTTATCAGATGAACAAAAAGCTGCCTTGAATGAACAAGTAAAACAATTTATTGAATTTGTGAATGTATAATAGAAAAATCGGGTTTATCCCCGATTCAGACTGTTGACAATAGCGATAAAAAATCCAACGTATTTTTCCAGTTTTGAAAAATACGTTGGATTTTGCATTTAAAAATGATAAATAAAGAACTATATTGTAAAAAATGGCTATCTCTCGTGAGT
>NZ_WNJX01000043.1:0-10539 GCF_010892375.1 Granulicatella sp. zg-84
TGCTGCTGTTACACCTTCTTTGTCTGTTGCATTACCTACTGCTTCGATCGCTTCAGTTGTAGCTGCATCTACTTCACCCTTAGCTTTGTCTTTTTGTTCGCTGCTTAAGTGTCCATTTTGTTCGATTGCTGCTTTGGCATCTGCTTTTGCTTTTTCTAAATTCCCTACTGCTTCTGCTTTTGCTTTCGCTAACTCGATTTTGCCTAATCCTTCTGTTTGTCCAGCTGTTATTCCTTCGCTATTTGTTGCTTTATTTATTGCATCGATTGCTGCACTTGTCGCATCATCTACTTCTTTTTTAGCTTTTGCTTTCTCTTCTGGACTTAGATTGTCATTTGCTGCTATTGCTGCATTTGCTTCATTTTGGGCTTGGGCTAATGCTGTTACTGCTGCTTGTTTTGATCCTGAATCTGTTGACACTGCGTTTATCGCACTTTCCCCTGCTTGTTTTTTGGAATCTACATCTGCATTTGTTGTTGCTGCTGCTATTTTCGCTTTTGCGTCTTTTGCTGCTGCATCTGTTGCTGCTTTTGCTTCTGCTTTTTCCCCTTCTGTTAGGTTTGAATTGTCAATTGCACTATCTTTTACTCGCTTAGCTTCATCGATCGCTCTTTCTGCCTCTGCTTTTTTAGCTGATGTTTCACTTACTGCTGCTATATTGTTTGCTCCAGTATCGTATGCTCCAGTAATTTCGTTTTCATCAGATATTTTTTCAATCGCTTCTTCTGCAGCTTTTTTAGCTTCTTTTGCTTGGTTTATTGCTTCTACTTTTTCTTCATCAGTTAAGCTTGAGTTGTTGATCGCATTTGTTTTATCAGCTAATTTCTTATCTAGATTTGCTTTTGCTGTTTCTTTTGCTTTTCTTAGGTTTACTTCTGATAGTCCTGCATCTTTTAAGCCAGGTATTGTCGATACATCTGTTGCACTGTTGATGCTGTCTTCTGCTTTCTTAGCTTCTTCTTTTACCTTGTTTTTTAATGCTTCTTTTTGAGAATTATCTAAACCTTGGGCATTATCTATTTCACTATTTGCACTCTCTACTCTTGCTGCTAGGGCTTCGATCGCTTCGGCTTTTGCTTTCGCTAAGTCAACTTTTGGTGTTGCACTAGTTTCTGCTGCTGTTACACCTTCTTTGTCTGTTGCATTACCTACTGCTTCGATCGCTTCAGTTGTAGCTGCATCTACTTCACCCTTAGCTTTGTCTTTTTGTTCGCTGCTTAAGTGTCCATTTTGTTCGATTGCTGCTTTGGCATCTGCTTTTGCTTTTTCTAAATTCCCTACTGCTTCTGCTTTTGCTTTCGCTAACTCGATTTTGCCTAATCCTTCTGTTTGTCCAGCTGTTATTCCTTCGCTATTTGTTGCTTTATTTATTGCATCGATTGCTGCACTTGTCGCATCATCTACTTCTTTTTTAGCTTTTGCTTTCTCTTCTGGACTTAGATTGTCATTTGCTGCTATTGCTGCATTTGCTTCATTTTGGGCTTGGGCTAATGCTGTTACTGCTGCTTGTTTTGCTTTAGGTAATTTCATAGCCTCTATTCCAGCATTTTTCGCTTCATTGACTTTATCTCTAGTTGGCGAATTATTGATTGCTTCTTTAGCTTTTTCTGCTTCTTTTGCTATTTTATCTTTTGCAGCTTGTTTTTCTGATTCTGATAGTGAAGAATTATTTATTTCTTCATCTTGTTTTCTTTTTTCTTGATCAATTTCTTCTATTGCATTTGGTTTATCTTTTGCTGCTACACGATGCTTCTCATATATTTTTTTATCTGCTTCTGCTTTGATCCTTTTTAGATTTGATATATCATTTGCTCCATCAATTTTGTTTTTTGCATCCTCTGCAGCTAATCTTGTCGCTTCTGCTGCAGCTTGTTTTTCTTCCTCTGTTAGATCATCTCTTCTATTATTAGAATCATCTATTTCTTTTTTTAATTCATCAATTGATTTTTTAGTAGCTTCTTTGTCTAAGATATTTAGGGTTACAGTGATATTTTTTTCAAAACCATCCTTTGTTACAGCTGTTACTTCAAGAGTATTTCCCAGACCATTCAAGTCAGTTATCTTATCAACTTCTTTCCCAGATCCATTTCTCATTCTGTTAATTATGAATGTAGTTGCATCTGCTTGTTCTTTATAAGCAGCCTCATATTTTACTAATTTTAAAAGTTCTTCTTGTAAATCACTCTTGGCTATTAATTTGCTGTTTTTATCTATCGTTACATCTTCTGGTATGTGAAAATACATAAATCTAATTTTCCCACTTCTTGCAAGTGGGTTATCAATTCTATCCTTACTAGTATTTGCTACAATACGTTTGTTGAATCCTCCTGGAGTAGCACTATTTCCATGACCAAATATACTACCTGCTTTAAGATAAAATTCTTTTTTTGCTTTATCATAATGGAATATAGGTTTAGTAGGAGCTAGATTTCCCGTGAATTTTGCTTCTATTCCTGGGTGATCTGATGAATCATCTGCCAGGTAGATAACAGGTGGGTCTCCTGCTTCTACATCAATAAGCTTAACGTCTTTATCAGTTCGAACACCTGCCCACATGATTAATTCAGTAGACTCAGTAGGCGAGCTTGAAAATGTAACTGAAGCTGGATTTGAAGATGGACTCGGTGTTGGTGCTGGTTGTACAGGAGTAGCTTCTTTGTAAACTTTCAGATAAGCACGAGCATAATTTTGTGCAGATCCTATAGGTAGTTGGTTAGATTTAAATCCAGCAATTAACGCAACTTCATCAGCACTTTTTATACTACTATCTACAGTTGCTGTGTAGGTGATTCGATAATCTAAAGTTGTTTCTTCTGTTTCAAATGATAAAATTCCTTTAGTTCTATTTTTGATGCTGTTTATTCTATCTATTTCACTTGGAGTTGTATTCCAACTCTTCTCCATGTGCCAGCCTATTGTATCTCTCCAACGACCTTCAAATCCATCATTTTTATAACCATAACTTACTGTTTTTTCAACATAACTTCTCTTTCCTTTTTCTCGTGATAATCTATGTATAGAAGTTGCCCAATCATTAAGTACATTTCCATCTGAATAAAAATAAGATGAAGTATTTTCTGCCATAGACACGGATGTTACTGTTAGTCCTTCTGGTACAGTAACATAAAATAATGGTTCTTTCCACCAGTCATGTTTTTTATTGATATTTGCTGTTACTCTAACTCTATTTTGTCCACTTCCATTATCTCCAAGCCATTCTACTTTTACATCGATAGAGTCTTTTACTATGTTGCTATCGTTTCCTTCTCTTGAGTTCCATCCATACTCTGTATCACTTATAACTCCTCCATCACGGAATTTATTTCCTTCAATGTTTTTCTTTTGCTTGCTTTTGTAATTTTGGAAGTTTTTAGAAAGCGTCAAAGCTTTTTGTTGTTCAAGCGATAGACTTTCTACTATTTCATCTGTAAGGTTTAATTGTTCAAAATCTTCAACAGTAAGTGCCTTAATTTCTTCTGTTGTCATTTTTTTAAAGTCTTCAAATGTGATATTTTTTGCTTTTTCTTTTGTTTGTTTTTCTGTTTCTGAAGCTGTTTTCTCTTCTGCTGTGGTTGTTTTTGGTTTTTCTACTACGCTGGCATTAGTTGCTTCTGTTGTTAGTTCTGTGTTTTCTACTCCGTGTGCAAATACTTGCGGTGTTATCAAAAGAAAAGATCCTAGGAAAATCGATCCTACTCCTGTCTTAAATTTCCTAATCGAAAATCTGTCTTTTTTCTTATTAAACATTGTTTTTTCTCCTTTTTTATGATGTTGTTTTTTATTTATTCAAAAAATCAGGATTTTTGGAACAAGTGGGGTATAATTAAGAAAAATATAGTTGTTATTTTAAGAATTCTTAAGAAATAAGGATTTTTTGATATGTTTTTATAGAATAGACAGTTAATTATTTGATGTTTTTCATGAATATTAGTAATTCTAAAAGTCCTAGTATTTTGTACAACTTTTTTGATTTGAGTAAATTATATAATTAAGTTAGCCAGTGATACAAAAAAAGCATCTCATAGGATATACTTTTCATAATCACAAAAAAAGGATACCAAGAGATGCAAGAATACTATAACACAAAAGGCAAACATATAACAGAAAAAGAACGTTACTTCATCGAAAAATGGAAAAAAGAAGGTAAAAGCAATAAAGAAATCAGTCGATTATTGGGAAAAAATCACCAAACCATCAATAATGAAATCAAACGTGGACTTATCGATTTATCTTTTCATGGTGGCACTAAAGAATACTCTGCTCAAAAGGCACAAAACGATTATCATCGTTTACGTTTAGCCGTAGGTAGAACAGATACTTCAACGGTAGAAAAAGAAACCATCATCAAAGAAAAAATCATGGATAAATATTCCCCTGAAATGATTAGCCAATTACCTGATATGCCCTCTTGTACAACGATTTACTCATGGGTATACAAAGGGTGGATAAGTGGTATTTCACGTAAACTTTTACTTTATCCTAGAAAACATAAACCGATAAAATTCAATGAAAAACGACCACCAAGAAAGGCTAATGCCCTCTCTATCGAACAGCGACCACAAAAGATTAACGAGAGAAAAGAAATCGGGCATTTTGAAATAGATTTAGTGATTTTAAACAAGAAACGTGGACAACAATTATTGACATTAACAGACAGAAAAACACGATATGAAATCATTCGTCTTATTCCTGATAAAACGGCTCAAAGTGTGAATACCGCTTTGACGTCTATTCAACAAGACTATTTAATCCGCTCTTTAACAGCTGATAGTGGTTCTGAATTTTTAAAATTAGACGAAGCCATCACTTATCCTATTTATTACGCACATCCATTCTCTTCTTATGAACGAGGTAGTAACGAAAATGCAAATCAATTGATTAGACGATGGTTTCCAAAAGGCACAACAACCGTTACTCCTAACGAAGTAACGGCTATTGAACAATGGATAAATCATTATCCACGTAAATTATTTAACTATGTATGTTCTTATGATTTACCTGAGGTGGCTAACTTACTATTGTAATTTGCGACTGTGACTTAAAACAAAAAGATAGTGACGTCACATTTGTTACATCACTACCTTTTATGAGTCATCAACCCTATTTGACATAGAACCTATAATAAAACTACTTTATGGTAGAGAAATAGCTTCCATATATGTATCTATGATTGTTTGTGTTCCTTTACCGTCATTCAAATCATATATAACTTCTAATCTGATTTTATATGGTGTGTTTGCTTCTAAACCTTGAACCTCCACATCATATATATGTTCATCCATTGGTAACTCTTTTACAATAGAATCATCACTTTCTTTAATAATAACAAGTTTTCTACTGATAATACCTTGTCCTTGAATGTCTACAGCAACAGTTAACGAACGATTATCTTCGTCTTTTTCAATATCAACAATACTAATCATTGGTTTTTGTAAACTTGTATCGGTATTCGTATGATTGTTTTGTCGAATCAAGCGAATTACTTTTTCTTCTTTTATTAACGTATAAATATCTGCATCTCCATTACGTTCATTAAACAGGATATGCGATGTGACAGTGTTTAAAGAACCTTTTTGAATCGTCATATATATTTTTTCTTCAGTCACATCAAATTGTACTGGATTGATAAGAACATTTAAGTTCCCTTTTATTTCATTGTCTACATTCACACTTGCTGTCAATGGTAAAACAAATACTCCACCAGATGATACAATATCGCCTACACTCACTTGAGTATTCGATGCTAATTGTACCGCATCTCTAACTGTATCCAATGTCAAGGTGTCTGCCCCTTGGAAATTTTTAGAGAAAAAAACGACTGAGTTGTTTAACTGAATATGTTTTATACGTCCTTTAATATCTAAATTTTCCTGAGTCGTACGATAATTGATGTTTAATTTACTATCCCTTGCATTTGTTGCATCAATATAATTTATTTTATCATTTTCTTGTAATGTTACATTCACTTCTCCAAGGTTTTGATGTTGTTCACTTGATAAACGTATGCCTACAGGATGTCTTTCAGAAGAGTCAATTCTGACATTTCTATCAAGTATTAGTGTTGTTGGTGTCGTTTTATCTCGATAGGTATCTCCAAGAATAATCTCTTTAAAGACAGTACCTGTATAACTATATCCGTCGTTTTGTCTATGCTCTGTTGGTTGTGGAGAGTTTTTAAATATAATATTAGCACCTTTAGTTGCTGGAACAGTCGTACGATGACTACCTACTACTAAAGTAAAGCCATCACTGTTAATCGTCGCACTTGTTCTTGTGACAACATTATCAAAAATCAAATGAGAATCATTCGCATAAATATAAAGTGCGTTGCTACCGTCCGGTGTACTAGAAAGTGTGATATCTTTCAATAATGTGTGTTCTCCTTCAAAGGAATAACTCAAACCTCTACCATAAATCGTATGTCCTCGCCCATCTATTGTGATAGATTTATCAATAGTCAACACTTGATTCGCCATACTTGTTGCTAAATTCACATCACTCAATAGTACAATCGTATCTCCTTCTTTAATTGATGTTAAAGCTTTTTGAAGTGTATTGTACGGACTTTCTTCTGTACCATTTCCTCCCTGTGTTGCATTCGTGTTCACATATAAACGATTTGCTGATTTTGGTGTAAACTGCCATGTCCCAGTAAAAACGGTATTTTGTGTTACGGTGACAGGAATTGTTGGTTCATATCCAACAAATGTCCATACACCCTCATCTGTTGTAATTGTACCATCAATCGCACTTGGACTAAATATTTGTCCATGTGGTACAAGCACTTGATGTGGTTTCAATGCATTCACTTCTACTGGAAGTATTTTCCCCTCCGTAGCAGACCTAAATACATATTGAACTGTATATTGATTTTTTTCAAAATGCCATGTCCCAACAACTTCTGTATCACTTTGAATATGTGTCAGAGATGTAGGAGCATACCCTTTAAATACCCACTTTCCACCTTCTACACGCTTTTCTTGCTCAGTTGGCTGAATAAGTGTCACAGCATTTCCTTTAGGAACTGTTTGTTGACTAGGTGTTAAGGCTATCACACTCTCTGGCAGTACTTCGTCTTGAGTGTCTGATTGAAAACGATACGTTATCGCATATAATTCCGGCACTGGATTTTCCTTAAATGTCCATGTCCCAATAACCGTTACATCAGCTTTATTGACAACTTCACTTGTTTTTGTCCATTCAACAAATGTCCATAACCCATGATGAACCGTATCGACATAATCACTTGTGTCAATCATATCCGTTGTAACTGATGTACCATTCTCCACTTTGGATTGTGTTTTACCATTCAATCTTTCTTTTAAAGATTGTGGTAAGTCAAAAGAACTATTGACATCTTTTTCAAATGCATACTGTATTTTATAAGTGTTAGGAGTAAACTGCCATATTCCCGTAAACACTACATCAGCTTTATTGACTGTCGCAATCGTTTTATCCCAACCTATAAACTGCCATATTCCATCATTGACTATGTCGTTGTAATCTGATGTATCAATCTCTTTTGTTGTCAAGATTGTTTCATTTTTTACTTGTTGTGAGGTATGCAATACTCTCTCTTTAAGAACTTGAGGTAATTCTTTTTCAGCTGTAAATTGATAGGACACATGATACAATATTTCTTTTGGCATATCTTGCGTTGTCGTTACCTTAGTCGTTTCCGTCACTTGACTTGTTGTTACTCTTGTTGTTTCTGAAGTCGTTTCTTTGTTTATTAATTTTGTTGTTTCTTTAGAATTTTCTATTGGCACTACTTTTGAAGATTCCTTTGATACTTCATTTACAGATGTTTCTCGTGTCGTCACGGGTGCTGACTCATCTAGTGTTGTCATGTTTTTTGTAGTTGATATTACTGACAACTCTGATTCTTTATGTGATATAGAAGGAGCTACTTCATCTATATAAATATTCTTACCACTTGAATCCACTGCTGAATGCGTCGCTTCACCTTTGATAAAACCAATATAACGATAACCATTAATATCAACACCTTTAGGTAAAACAGATTGGCTATCCAAAGTCAAAAGTTGATTGTATTTTGCCAATTGCTGACTTTGTACAGCGTATAAAGCTGTATGAGAATATAAAAATGCACTTGCTGCCGTTACAAAAAATAAAGGTATCATCATTTGTTTCGTTTTTCGTTTTCTATCTGACAGTATTATAAATCCACTTGCAAGGCATACCATACCCGATAAACCATAAAATATCATATTTTGTTCTGCTGTATGAGGTAATTTCTCCTGTGAAACACAACGATAAACCATATAATAAACTTGGTTTTCTTCTTGTGAATTCATAGGTAATTCAGCAATGATATGTTGTTTCTCATCAGCTGTTAATTCATCTTCTAAAACATATTGATACGAAACTTTTATTTGTTTGTGACTCTGCTGCTCACTGTTGGCAAAAGCAACTTGATGATTAGAGACAGCTGCCCCACATAAAAAAATACCAACTGCAACAGAAACTGTACCTAGTGTTAACTTTCTAATAGAAAATATTTGTTTTCTAAAACCCCTGTCTATGTTCCTCATATCTACTCCCTCACTTTTTTATTATAAAACTATTTTCGATCTCCTATAGAATATCATAACTAGTATACCTAAGTCAAAATAGTAAACGAGAAGATAACATCGCAATGCTATCTTCCCATTTTTACTTTTCAGTCATATCTATATGACATCAGTAAGCTTGCATTAAAAAATATACCACTTATTCCGTTTCTTCTTCCAATCGTTTTCTTAATGCTGCAATCATTAAACCTAATCCAAATACAGTAGCTCCATAAAATATTGTGTTTTGTTCTGTTGTTCCTGTTTTTGGTAGTTTTTTACTTGAATATGAATCTTTATTAAGTGAACCTGTTCCGAATTTTGTTTCTTCACCATTTATTAATCCATTATTATCGCCTTTATGATTGTTAGACCCATCTGCTACTCCTAGAACTAGATTTGGCTTGTCATACTTAGGAGTATCATTATCAACTTCATATTTACCATATACTATCAAGTCGGTTAATGGTATTTCTACACCATTGACTATTACTTTATTTTCATTAAAAGTAATTGTCGCACCAGGATTTAAACGAAGCAATTCTTCTTTTAATTTATCTTTCACAGACTGATCAATATTAGATAAATCAGGTACTCTGAATTTATTATTTGGTAGTGTAACAGAAATTTCTTTTTCGCCATCTTCTTTTGCTTTGTTGACTTCTTCCACATCTGTTGCAGCGTCAATAGCTGTTTTTGCTTTATCTGCTGCGTCTTGAACTGCTTGTTTTGCTTTGGCTTTTTCTGTTTCTGTTAGGCCTTCTGCTTTATCGATTGCTTCTTCTTTAGCCACTTTGGCATCATCAATCGCTTTTTTCGCATCTTCTTTCGCTTTATCAACTGCTACTTTTACATCTTCTTTTTCTGATGTTACTGGTGAATTTTCAATTTCTTTTTCGCCATCTTCTTTTGCTTTGTTGACTTCTTCCACATCTGTTGCAGCGTCAATAGCTGTTTTTGCTTTATCTGCTGCGTCTTGAACTGCTTGTTTTGCTTTGGCTTTTTCTGTTTCTGTTAGGCCTTCTGCTTTATCGATTGCGGTATCTTTAGCGGCTTTGGCGTCATCAATGGCTTTTTTCGCATCTTCTTTGGCTTTTGGTAAGTCTATCGCTTGTTTACCAGCTTCTTTTTCAGTGTTGACGTCAGCGTCCGTTGTGGCGTTATCGATCGCTTGTTTAGCGGCTTCTTTGGCTTTCTCTACTGCGTCTTTTGCTTTTGTTTTGACGTCTTCTGGTAAGTCAGAGTTGTCGATGGCTTCTTTGGCTTTCTCTGCTGCAGTATCAATGTCTTGTTTAGCGTTTGATTTGATTGCGCCATTTACTTCAGCGTTTACTTTTGGTAGACCCTCTGTTTTTGCCGTATTGACTCCCTCAACATTTGTTGCGGCATCGATGGCTTCTTTTGCCGTATCTGCTGCTTGTTTAGCGGCTTTTTTCGCATCGTCTCTTTCTGTTTCTGTTAATTCTTTGTTGTTGAATTTCTCGTCGATTGCGGTATCTTTAGCGGCTTTGGCGTCATCAATGGCTTTTTTCGCATCTTCTTTGGCTTTTGGTAAGTCTATCGCTTGTTTACCAGCTTCTTTTTCAGTGTTGACGTCAGCGTCCGTTGTGGCGTTATCGATCGCTTGTTTAGCGGCTTCTTTGGCTTTCTCTACTGCGTCTTTTGCTTTTGTTTTGACGTCTTCTGGTAAGTCAGAGTTGTCGATGGCTTCTTTGGCTTTCTCTGCTGCAGTATCAATGTCTTGTTTAGCGTTTGATTTGATTGCGCCATTTACTTCAGCGTTTACTTTTGGTAGACCCTCTGTTTTTGCCGTATTGACTCCCTCAACATTTGTTGCGGCATCGATGGCTTCTTTTGCCGTATCTGCTGCTTGTTTAGCGGCTTTTTTCGCATCGTCTCTTTCTGTTTCTGTTAATTCTTTGTTGTTGAATTTCTCGTCGATTGCGGTATCTTTAGCGGCTTTGGC
>NZ_WNJX01000044.1:0-9938 GCF_010892375.1 Granulicatella sp. zg-84
ACTCACGAGAGATAGCCATTTTTTACAATATAGTTCTTTATTTATCATTTTTAAATGCAAAATCCAACGTATTTTTCAAAACTGGAAAAATACGTTGGATTTTTTATCGCTATTGTCAACAGTCTGAGGGATAAACCAATGTTGGTTTATCCTTGATTTAACTCCAATTGTAAAGTGCAAAAAACAGATAATCACTTTCTCTTTTGCGGGGTTGATAACCAAATAATAAAAACCAAGGTTTCTAGTCAAGGCGAAAAACAAAGTGTGCCTTGACGGGAAACCTGTTTTTATTAAACGATGAACCTACCCGCAATAAAAATAACTCTGCAGGTGTACGATAACCTAATTTACGTCGTATTTTATGATTTAAGTAGGGTTCTATTTTACGAATAGTTGATTTTTTAGCGGTGTTGATAGATTTACCATTAGGTAAAAACTCCCGTATCTGTCCGTTATGATTTTCGTTAGTACCACGCTCATAAGATGAATAAGGGTGTGCGTAGTAAATGCTTAAATATGTCGATTCTAATTCAGATAATGAGGCGAATTCTGAACCATTATCAGATGTTATACTCTTGAAGGTTGATTTCCTATATTGTTTAAAATATTCTTTAATGTCCGTAAGACACATTGTGCTGTTTTACCATTCATTTTACGCATAATTGTATAACGTGTTTGTCGTTCTACTAACGTTAATAATAGAGCTTCATTTTTCGTTTTCTTAAATAAGACTAAGTCAATTTCCCAATGTACAAATTCTGTACGATTATTCGCTACATCTGGTCGATTTTCGATAGAGGTTCCCATGTTTTTCTTGTATGTTTTGGTGTTCTCTTTTTCCGGTCGTTTTCTAATGCTTACCATTTTGGGTAAATCAATTGGTTTGATAGGGATAATGCCTTGATGGACAAACGTATAAACCGTTTTCGTACAAGGGACTTTTTCATTAGGGTGATTTAGGCGATACCAATGTACAAAGGTATCAATACTGTGTATTCTGTATGTTTCAGTGACTGCTTGTTGTAAGTCTTTGAAAAATTGTTGACTAAATTTTTCAGTTAAATCAGTATGATATTTAATTTGTTACTTAGCTTTATAAATATGATGGCTTGTTTCAACGTAATATTTTAGTTCGTCACGTTGAATACCATTTCGATGAACCATTTGATTAACGCTTCCGCGTTTGATTTCTCTATAGATTGTGGATACATTTCTTCCGAGTCGTTCAGCGATATATCGTATTGGCTTTTTTTCGTTTAATAACGTTTCAATTTTTGTACGTTCAACCAATAATAGCTGTTTATATTGTTTTTTTGTGTTATGATTATTTCAGACATGATAATGACCTTTCTAATGTTGTAGAGGATTTTAGTAAGTTAATTATCTGTCTTTTTTTGTTTTTATAACACTATTTTGCTTTTGCACTTTATTTTACAACTCGGCTTGCTAAAAAAGTGAATTTTTTCTCAAACTTTTCTTGACAAAATATGTCATTTCTTTTATTATATATGTATAGAAATAAATTATTTTTTGAACAAGCAGTAAAGAGCAGTAATGGCTCTTTACGTAGCCGGGTCTATAAGTGTTTAGACAGCAGAAAAATGTTTAGTAAATGAACTGAGCATATCTGTGAGACAGTACGAACTGTCCACGGGTATGCTCTTTTTTGTATTATCAAATAAAAAGGAGAGGAAAAATATGTTTGATTTACTAAAAACAAAGGAAGGAAAACTATTTGTGGCAGGGAGTATTAGTCTAGGTATCGGTTTATTATGTGAGCAGATACAGCTATCAGGAAGTCCGTTGTGGTTATGTCTTGCTAGTGTATTATTAGGGTATGAAATTGTCAAAGATGTTATTTCTGATATTGTTGAAGAGCATAGATTAAATGTTGATTTTCTAATGATATTATCGGCATGTGGTGCCATCTCTATTGGGTATTTTAGCGAAGCGGCTATTTTATTATTTATTTTTTCTGGTTCAGAAATGTTAGAGGATTATGTGTATCAAAAATCAATGAAAACAATGGAATCGTTAATGACACATATTCCAAAACAAGCAATGGTTTTAAAGGAAGATGATACGACAGAAATTGTAGATATTGATCAGATTGATATTGGACAAACATTGATTGTTAAAAAAGGAGAGCAAATTGCTTTGGATGGAACAGCTTCTAAAGTGATGCTCGTGAATGAAAGTGTATTAACGGGAGAGAGCATTCCTGTATATAAAGAAATTGGTGATGATGTATTTGCTGGAACAATCAATATTGGAGATACGAGCGTTTACGTCGCAACAAAAACAAGTCATGATAGTGTATTTTCACATATTGTATCCTTAGTTAAAACAGCTAATAATAGTAAAAGTCATTTAGATAAACGTATTCATCAAATACAAAAAACGTATGTGCTAGGTGTATTGATAACAGTTGTATTCTTTATTACTTATTTAATGTGTATCCAAGGATTGAGTTTTACAGACGCTTTTTATCGAGGTATGATTTTATTGACTGTTGCAAGTCCATGTGCGCTTATTGCATCAATGACTCCAGCTATGCTCAGTGCGATGAGTTTTGGTGCTAAAAATGGTATTTTAATCAAAAATGGGAATGCATTGGAAAAAATGATGCGTATGACGACTTTATTTAGTGATAAAACGGGAACGTTAACAACAGGTCAATTTCGTGTACATCAGTATCATTTGGATAAACCAGAAGTTTTACCACTTGTGCTGTCTATGGAAAGTCAGTCATCACATCCATTGGCAAAATCTATTATGACTTATTTTAAAGATGTGTCTTATCCGACATTACCACAAGATATAGTCATTCAAGAGATTGCAGGTTGTGGGTTACAAATGAATCAACTATCTATTGGTAATAAGCGTTTTATGCGTGATTGTACAGATACAAATCATTATTTAGAAAAAGAAAGTCAAGGAACATTATTATTTGTTTCAGAAAATAACGAAGTCATTGGTTATTTTGAGTTGGTTGATGCAGTACGAAAAGATGCTCAAGAAATGGTAGAGGTATTTAAAACACATCTTGTAGATGTTGTTATGCTTACTGGAGATAGAGAGCACGCTGCAAAAAGTGTTGCGAATACACTAGGATTACCTAAGTTTTATGCAGAGTGTTTGCCGGAGGATAAAGTAACATATATGCAACAATATAAACATGATGAGAAAGTTGTAGGTATGATTGGAGACGGAATCAACGATGCTCCAATTTTAGCTCATGCAGATGTTAGCATTGCAATGGGGAGTGGTACCGATATTGCCATGGATGTTAGTGATGTTATCATTACACAAAATCACTTATCAAAAATTGCTTTATTGTATGAACTGAGTCAAAAGTATGGGCGTATTACAAGAGTCAATATTGCTTTTGCAATTAGTGTGATTTTAGTACTTATTTTATTAAATATGCTTGGTATTCTAGATTTAACGAAAGGTGTTTTTTTCCATGAAATGTCAACGATACTCGTCATTTTAAATGGATTACGTCTACTAGGTTTTCAGAAAAAATAAGATAGATATGGTTTTTTCAAGTGTATGAAAACGTATATTTATAAAATGGAAAGATAGACTAAATTGATTTTTGATAAACTTATAAAAAAGTATATAAATCTAAGAAAGTATCCGACGTAAACATTTGTTTACGTCGGATACTTTTGTTTAAAACTTATTTTTATTTGAAAAAGTAAGTGAAATAATATTAAAAAAATCCTAAAAAACTAGACATTTTTGTACAAATGTTTATAATGGAATAATGGGGGTGGGTACGTATACCGTTAGCCTTTCTAATTCACAAAATAAAAAGAGTTTTATGAAAATAAACACATGAAAATAATATATCTATTTTTCATATTTTCTCATTTTGCTTGTCCGTAAAAGTCTACTTAAATGGACAAACACATATTATTCACTAAAGAAAGGAGTGTACAGTTTTTGATGTTTCTTAAACTGACTGTTGGACTTATAAATACACTATATAAAGTATTTGTAAAAAAGTATGAGAATAATGATGAAAAAAGATTTTATGTGCAAATGAATAACAAAATTTATTTTTTATAAAGGCTGAATATTAATTTGTAGAAATGAGAAACACTGGTTGTAACACTGAAAGATAGATTGATTAGACGGATTATTCTTTATAGTCGTCAATGTTCAAGACGGTATTGGAGATACTCATCAAAAAAGAAACACAGAAACAATATATTCATAAAGAAGTGTTATAACAAAAAGAAAAACATAAAATATGATAATTATTAGGAGGTTATATGATTTTTAATAAGCGACAAAGATTTTCTATTCGTAAATTAACAGTTGGAACGTGTTCTGTTTTATTAGGGACATCGTTATTTGCAGTAGGAGATTCAATCAACAATAATGTGCTTGTTGCACATGCAGAAACGCCAACGCTTGATACAGGAGGTGCATTAACTATTGGACGTTTTAGTAATAATGGTGATTATTACTATGTACAAGCATCGGGACGTGCAGATGCTAATCCAAAATACAGTGGTCTTATCTATGAAGTAGATGTAAAAAATAAATCTGTGACACAAATTTCACAAGATAAAATGTCAAATGGTCAAAATGTTTACGACCATTTAAAAGAACAAACTGCTAAACAAGGTTTTTCAGCTGGAACAGATAATTTACGTTTTAATGGTTTAGGTATTTCTCAAGATGGACGATATGCTTATATGATCGGATTTATGGGTGATATCAATACAATGATCAATGGGCAGGCAAATCCAAATAGAACAAATATTGTTGGGGTATATCGCTATGATATTACTAAACACTATTGGGAATTTGTCAGCGATGCGTCTACATGGGCAGATAAAGCGATTATGCGAACAAATTCATGGACAGCCGGTGCTGTCAATCCAGTAGATGGTAAATATTATTTTGGGATGCACACACGTGATTATGATCCATCTTTTAATAAAGTACAACCTGGAACAGAAGATGAATTTAAAAAAGCAACAAGAGACCATACATTTGATATTTATTTCCGTTTCTGGTCTTATGATCCAGCAACACAAAAAGTAGAACCAGTTGGATATGTTGATTCAACGCTTTTTAAAAGTAACTTATTTGACACTTTTGAACGCTTTTTCAGAGCTGGAAGTTGGGCTGTAGGTAGTGATATTTCCTTTGATAGTGAAGGGAATATGAGTTTATTATTGAATCAATTCAATACACCAGATTATTACATTTTAACAGTAAAAGCTGATCAAGTGGAAAAAGGTGCAGCTACACAAGATAATTACACAAAATTAGAAAGCTACTTATCTAAACGAGTACGTATTGTAGATGCAACATCTGGTGATAGTACAGGTGCAAATGATGCAACGTGGGCAATCGGAGGTATTGGTTTAACATCTGATGGTAAAATTTTTGCCAATAGTGGACGTCAAGTTGCTGTTGTGAATCCGGATAATGCAGCAGGTGAATATTTCTATAATCATAGCACAGATCCGTATTGGGGGATGGTGCGTCTATTCCAATATTAACGGTAAAAGGAAATGTATATCGTGAATATTATATTGCTAATACAGAAGAAAAATTAGCTGGAGATATTGGAACGGTTGTTAATAATGAATTTATCGCTATTCTACCTGCACAAGTGACTATGGGTAGAGAGGATGTTGTAACAAATGAATTACTTTATACTCCATATACATCAACAGATGTTCCAGAATTTATTCGTTCAGTAGAAGGTAAAGTATATCGCTTAGTGAGAGAAAATGGTGTGCCTAAATTAAAAGATGGATCAGCACCAGAATCTGGTAATGTCACAAAAACTGACCAAGTGATTAAATATCAATATGTGCTAGATGAAACGATTGATACACCACAAATTGCAACAATTAAATATGTTGATGAATTAGATAATGTTGTAGCACCACAATCATCTGTTGTTGGAAATACAGGTGCTGAGATTATGTATGACACAACACCAATGATTAATGTTTTAAAACAAAAAGGATATGAATTGGTAACAGATGGTTTTAAAGATCGTCCAACAGAAGACACAAATTATGATAAAATTCCAGATAAATTAGGAGAGGAAGGACAAGTCTTTAAGGTTGTTGTAAGACCTAAAGAAACGACTATTACACCTAACCCGGATAGTGAAACGAATAAAGTACCAAATCCTCATGATCCAACGGGTAATACACCGGTTAAACCTGGAGAATCTATTGTGATTACACCAACTCGAGAAAATCCGGATGAATCAATATGGCCAGTAACAGGTTTAGATGAATCTGATTTAATTAGTACAGTCGATCGTGTAATTAATTATGTATACGATGACGGTACACCAGTTATGGAAAATGGAGAACCAAAAACAGTAATTCAATCATTAACGTTTAAACGTACGGCTACAGTAAATCATGTGACAGGTGCGATTACTTATGGAGAATGGCAACCTGTTACAACAAACGAAATGCCGGAAGTGACAAGCCCTACGATTGACGGTTATACCCCAGATCAAGTAACGGTAAAAGCAGAAACAAACTTAAACGGTGAGTCAGATCCACAAGACGTGACGGTTATTTATAAAAAGCTTCCAGATCAAGCAGCAAAAATTAATTATGTTGAAGAAACAACAAATAAAATAGTTGCTGCCTCAGATTCGGTAAAAGGTAAAGCAAATGAAAAAATCAATTACGATACAGCTCCGAAAATTGAAGAATTGAAAAAACAAGGATATGTACTTGTCTCAGATGGCTTCACAAAAGATGATGGTCAAGTATACGATACAACAGAAGATAAATTAGCTGAAGATCCAAGCCAAGTCTTCACAGTAGTTGTAAAAGCATTGAAAAAACCAGTAACACCCGCAGAGCCTAAGCCAGAACCAAATACACCAGTTGAACCAAATGAACCAAACGGACCTCAATGGCCTGCAACAGTAGATCAATTAGACTTAACAAAAACAATTACACGTACAGTATCTTATGTCGATACAACAGGTAAACCAGTTGCTGAAACAAAAACAAATACGGTGACGTATGAACGTAGTGCAACCGTAAATATTGTTACTGGCGAAATAGAGTATACACCTTGGATGCCAAAAAATGCTGATAAAACATTAGAGGGACAAGTGCTGCCAGTAGTTGAAGATCATGATATTGTTACAACAACAAATAATGGTACGATTGTTGACGCGAATACAACAACACAACCTGTTGAGACAACTGAAAATTCAAAAGATATTGTTGAAGTTGTTGTATATGCACCAAAAACACCAGAAGTCAAAGAAACTCAAGTAGCGGTTATTCGTTATATTGAAGAGGGTACCAATAAAACAGTTGCTGATCCAGATACAAAAACAGGGTTTGCAGGAGATAAAATTGACTATAGTACAGCATCAAAAATTAAAGAGTTGAAAAAACAAGGATATGATTTTGTATCTGATGATTTTACAACTGATGCTGGGCAAACATTTGATGATCAAAAAGATACAGTTGGACAAGATCCTACTCAAGTCTTTACAGTAGTTGTGAAAAAGAAAACATCCACAATCACACCAAAACCAGAAGATCCAACAAATAAAGTACCAAATCCGAATGATCCAACAACACCAGTTGAACCAGGTCAACCAATTGATCCAACACAACCAGACGGACCAAAATGGCCAGCAGGTGTAGCTGAAAAAGATTTAGTACGTACTATTACACGTAATATTACTTATGTATACAATAATGGTAAACCAGTTGAACAAGATAAAGCACCAACTGTAACACAAACATTGACATTCACAAGAACAGCAGAAGTAAATCATGTAACAGGTGAAGTGATTTATGGTGAATGGACACCAGTAACAACAGATACAATGGATAAAGTTGATTCACCTGAAATTACAGGGTATACACCACATTTACCAAGTGTCGATGCATTAACAAACTTGACTGGTGATTCTGATCCACAAGATGTTCAAGTTATCTATGTTCCAAATGAAGTAGTACAACATGCAACCATTACGTATAAAGATGTAAATGATCCGAATAAACCAATTATTTTAGGTGATGTTGATAAAAGAAATGGTGCTACTGGTGCAACAAGTGATTACTCAACGAAATCACGTATTGATGAATATGTGAATCAAGGATACGAATTAGTTCAGGATGGTGTACCAACAAAACTTGTGTTTGATAATGAGAAAGATGAGTCTGATGCAAATCCAACACAAAAATTTGAAGTAACATTAAGACATAAATTAACACCAATTATGCCTGATCCAAATAATCCGGATAGTCCAATTCCAAATCCAAATGATCCAGAAGGAAATACACCGGTTGAACCAGGTCAACCAGTAAATCCAAATAATCCAGATGGACCAAAATGGCCAAATGAAGTAAAAGAACTTGTTAAGAAAGCAACACGTACAATTCGCTACCGTTATGCAGCAACACCGGATGATAATGCAGAAAAAGTATTTGAAGATGTTGTTCAAGAAGTTGTGTTTACACGTTCAATGACGATTGATAATGTGACTGGTGAAGTAACGTATGGTGAATGGACTGCTGTTAAATCAGAAGCTCCTGAAGTTACCTCAAAAGAAAAAGACGGTTATACATTTGATAAAGCAAGTGTTGAAGCTGAAACAGCAACAATTTCTCAAGATGGTGTCATTACTGGTCTTTCAGATAAGAAAGTTTTATATACACCAGTGGCTCCAACACAAGTAGGGACAGTAACTTTTAAAGTAAAAGATACTGGAGAAGTGAAACACACAGAAAACATTTCTGGTAAAGAAGGTGACCAATTTGGCTATGATCCTGCTGGAAAAATCAAAGAATATGAGCAACAAGGTTATACAGTAACGAATATTGGAGATAAAGATAAAAATCCATATTCTCCAGAAGGAACATTTGACGGTATTCCAGACAATTCACAAGACTTTGTTTATGAATTGGAACCACGTGTAGAACCAGTTAAACCAAATGATAATCCACCTGTACCAGGTCAACCAGTTAATCCAGAAAAACCAGACGGACCAAAATGGCCTGAAACAGTTAGTCAATTAGATTTAACGAAAACAATTACACGTACGGTATCTTATGTGGATGTAACAGGTAAAAAAGTTGCTGATACAAATACAAATACTGTGACGTATGAACGTACAGCTATGGTGAACTTAGTTACTGGTAAAGTCACTTATGGTGACTGGACAGCCAAAAATGGAGATTCAATATTAGAAGGAAATCCGTTACCAACGGTTGAAAATCATGATATTGTTGTAACAACAAATAATGGAACGGTTGTTGAATCAGACACAACAACAAAACCAGTTGAAACAACTATTGATACAAAAGATATTGTTGAAGTTGTTGTATACGCACCAAAAGCACCAGAAGAAAAAGACACACAAGTAGCAGTTATTCGCTATATTGAAGAGAATACAGAAAAAGCTGTTGCAGATCCAGATACGAAAACAGGGTTTGCAGGAGATAAAATTGAATATAGTACAGCTGAAAAAATTACTAAGTTAGAAAAACAAGGGTATGAATTTGTGTCTGATGACTTCACAAATGGTGGAGAAAAAGTATACGATAGTATAAAAGATAATGTAAGAGAATATCCAAGCCAAGTCTTTACTGTTGTGGTAAGACCAATTATTAAGACAATAACACCTAATACACCAGAAGGTGAAACACCAAAACCAGGTCAACCAGTTAATCCGGATGATCCAAATTCACCAAACTGGCCAGAAGATTTAAAAGATAAAGATCTTTCAACTATTAAAGTAGTTACTCGTGAAATTAGTTATGTGAATGATAAAGATCTCCAATTGTAAAGTAAAGTGCAAAAAAACAGATAATTACTTTCTCTTTTGCGGGGTTAATAACCAAACAATAAAAACAAAGGTTTTCTAGTCAAGGCGAAAAACAAAGTGTGCCTTGACGGGAAAC
>NZ_WNJX01000045.1:0-9216 GCF_010892375.1 Granulicatella sp. zg-84
GTTTCCCGTCAAGGCACACTTTGTTTTTCGCCTTGACTAGAAAACCTTTGTTTTTATTGTTTGGTTATTAACCCCGCAAAAGAGAAAGTAATTATCTGTTTTTTTGCACTTTACTTTACAATTGGAGATTCTTTTTCATTTTCTACTATATTTTCTGCTGTATTTTCTTCTATATGTTCATCATTATCTTCTCGTTCTACTTTGACCATAGACGATACGACAGCGTCATCATCTAATTTCATGAGGCGAACACCTTGTGTGGCACGTCCTGTTTCAGAAATATCATCTGAACTAAAGCGGATAATGACACCTTTATCGGTCATAACCATAATGTCTTCTTCGCCTTTGGTTGTTGTTAAGCCAACTAAATTACCATTTTTTTCAGTAATATTGGCTGTTTTAATGCCTTTTGTGCCACGGTTTTTGATGATATATTCACTTTCATCAGTACGTTTGCCATATCCTTTTTCGGTAATAACTAATACTTTGGCTCCTTTTTCAAGAATGTCCATTCCTACTATATAATCGTTTTCTCTTAGTTTGGCTCCTCTTACACCGGAGGCTGCACGTCCCATAGAACGTACGTCATTTTCATCAAAACTTACTGAATAGCCGTAGTGTGTGCCTAAAATAATGTTTTGTTTACCGTTTGTTAATAAGACATCAATCAATTCATCGTCTTCTTGCATGTTAATTGCTTTTAATCCACTTGTTCTAATATTGCTAAATTCGGATAATTTAACACGTTTGACGACACCTTTTTTTGTTCCAAAGAATAAATAATTCGTGTTTTCCAATTCACTTTGTAAATTGATAATGGTTTGGATTTTTTCGTCTGCTTCAATAGTCAGCAAGTTTACAATCGGTAAGCCTTTTGCTGTTCTGCTATATTCTGGGACTTCATATCCTTTCATCTTGTAGACTTTTCCTTTGTTGCTGAAAAATAGTAAAGTATCGTGCGTTGAACAAGATACTAGTGTACTAATGTAATCTCCGTCATGCATGGTCATGCCTTGTACGCCACGTCCTCCACGTTTTTGTGTTTTAAATTCTGTGTTGGCTAGACGTTTAATATAGCCATTATTTGTTAATGTTACGACAATATTTTCTTCATCAATCAAATCTTCGTCTTCAAGACTTAACACTTCACCGACAAGTAATTCTGTACGTCTTTGATCTCCAAAGCGTTCTTGAATGTCTTTTAATTCTGTTTTGATAATGTCTAAAATACGTTCACGTCTTGCTAGAATATCGGTTAAGTCGGCAATAAGTGCAATCAATTCTTTGTATTCTGCGTCAATTTTTTCACGTTCTAGTCCTGTTAGTCGAACCATGCGCATATCTAAAATAGCTTGTGATTGTTTGTCTGAAAGACCGAATTTTTCCATGAAAATATTTTTGGCTTCATCTCCTGTTTTAGAAGAACGTAAAATAGAAACTATTTCATCAATGTGATCTAAGGCAATTTGTAATCCCTCTAAAATATGTGCTCTAGCTTCTGCACGTTTTTTATCAAAGATTGTACGACGTCTAATCACTTCTTCTTGGTGTTCAACATAATTTTCGAGTATGCATTTTAAACTTAGAACTTTTGGGACACCTTTTTCAATGGCAAGCATATTGAAACCAAAAGATGATTGGAGTGGTGTTAATTTGTAAAGATTGTTTACAACCACACTGGCACTGACGTCACGTCTAACTTCAATAACCACGTGCATACCCTCTCGTCCTGATTCATCTGCAACGTATGTAATACCGTCAATGCGTTTATCCCTTGCTAATTCTGCTATTTTTTCAACAAGTTTTGCTTTATTGACCATATATGGTAATTCGCTAATAATAATGCGTTCTTTACCATTTTTCATTTGTTCAATATCAACACGTCCTCGAACAATAATGCTACCTTTTCCTGTTTCATAGGCTTTTCGAATACCGGATTTTCCCATGACAATGCCGCCGGTTGGAAAATCTGGTCCAGGTAATACTTCCATTAGTTCAGATACTGTAACATGTTCGTTTTCCATGAGTAATTGTATGGCTGAAATTACTTCGTTTAAGTTATGTGGCGGAATATTGGTTGCCATACCTACGGCAATGCCTGTTGCACCATTTACTAATAAATTAGGAAATCGAGCTGGTAATACGTCTGGTTCACGTTCTGAACCGTCATAGTTATCGTGATAGTCTATTGTATCTTTATTGATATCTCTTAACATTTCAAGAGCCAATTTTGACATACGAGCTTCTGTGTAACGCATTGCAGCTGCACCATCTCCGTCTATTGAACCAAAGTTTCCATGTCCGTCTACTAACATATAGCGATAACTAAAATCTTGTGCCATACGTACCATGGATTCATAAATAGCACTATCTCCGTGTGGGTGATATTTCCCCATAACATCTCCGACAATACGTGCTGATTTTTTATAAGCTTTATCTGGTGTAACACCTAATTCGTGCATGCCGTATAAAATACGGCGGTGTACTGGTTTTAATCCATCTCTTACGTCGGGTAATGCACGTGATACGATAACACTCATGGCATAGTCTAAAAATGATGTTCTCATTTCTTCACTTAAATTTGCTTTTGAAAATGTTTCATCACGAATAATTTGTTCCTCTGACATATCTTACCTCCTTGTGTGTGGTATCTTTTATATGAATTAATATTGATGAATAGATAATCTATTTTTTGTTTAGTTACGTTTTTTTTTGATATTTTTTAATATGTTGGATTTGTTTTCTTGAATAAACGCTCGAGTTCACATCCTGTTTATATATCCAAGTTTTTAACATATTTGGCATTTTCTTCGATAAATTGTCTGCGTGGTTCAACACGATCTCCCATAAGCATATCCAATACTTTGTCAGCTTCTGCTGCGTCATCTACGGTTACTTGCAACATACGTCTGTTTTCAGGGTTCATGGTTGTTTCCCATAGTTGTTCTTTATCCATTTCTCCAAGACCTTTATAGCGTTGGATATTTGGTTTTGGTGTTGCTGGTAATGTTTCTAAATAGTCTTTTAGTTCTTCATCACTTGCTAGGTATTGTACAGTTTTACCTTGTTTGACTTGATACAATGGTGGCTGTGCAATGTAAATGTAACCTGCTTCTACCAATGGACGCATGTAACGATAAAATAGTGTTAATAGCAATGTGCGAATGTGAGAACCGTCGACGTCGGCATCGGTCATGATGACTAATTTATGGTAACGTGCTTTTTCAACATCAAATTCTGAGCCAAATCCAGTTCCCATTGCTGTGAATAGCGAGCGAATTTCTTCATTGGCTAAAATTTTATCCAGTGTTGCTTTTTCAACGTTTAAAATTTTACCTCGAATTGGTAAGATTGCTTGATACATACGGGAACGACCTTGTTTAGCTGTTCCTCCGGCGGAATCTCCCTCAACAATAAATAATTCGCAAAGTTCAGGTTCTTTACTTGAACAGTCGGCTAATTTTCCTGGTAAATTACTAATTTCTAATCCTGATTTTTTACGTGTCACTTCTCTAGCACGTTTTGCTGCCAGTCGTGCTTTAGAGGCTAGAATACCTTTTTCAATAATTTTTTTGGCTACTTGAGGATTTTCAAGTAAGAATTTTTCAAAATAGGTACCGAATAGGCGTTCTGTAATTTTTCTTGCGTCAGAATTTCCTAATTTTGTTTTTGTTTGCCCTTCAAATTGTGGGTTTGGGTGTTTAATAGAAACGATACATGTTAATCCCTCACGGACATCTTCGCCTGTTAAGTTTTCTTCGTTTTCTTTTATCATTTTATTTTTCTTTGCATAATCGTTAATCACACGTGTTAAAGATGTTCGTACCCCTTGTTCGTGTGTTCCTCCCTCATGCGTATGAATATTATTTGTAAAACTTAACATGTTGCTATAATAGGTGTCATTATATTGTAAGGATACTTCAACTTGAATATCGTCTTGTTCTCCCTCAATGTAGATAGGGTCATCAAATAATACTTTTTTATTATGATTGAGGTATTCTACATAGCTACTAATACCACCCTCATAATAAAATTCATCTTTTCTTTCTTGGTTTTCACGAGTATCTTCAATACTCAAGCGTAATCCTTTATTTAAGAATGCAAGTTCTCGTACACGTGTCATGAGTTTTTCGTATTCAAAAATCGTTGTTTCTTGGAAAATTGTTGAATCGGGTAAAAAATACACTTCTGTTCCGTGTTTTGTTGTATCGCCTACTACTTTTAAGTCGTATAAGACATTTCCACGTTCATATTCTTGTTGATAAATTTTTCCTTCTTTATAGACTTTAACACATAGATTTTCAGATAAGGCATTTACAACAGATGCCCCTACACCGTGCAATCCACCGGATACTTTATATCCTCCTCCACCGAATTTTCCACCTGCATGTAGGACAGTAAAAACTGTTTCAACGGCTGGTCGTCCTGTTTTTTCTTGAATATCAACTGGGATTCCACGTCCGTCATCTATTACTGTGATACTATTATTTTTATTGATTGTAATAGAAATATGTGTTGCAAATCCTGCCAATGCTTCATCAATCGAATTATCCACAATTTCCCATACTAAATGATGTAAGCCTGCACCACTCGTTGATCCGATATACATACCAGGACGTTTTCTAACTGCTTCTAATCCTTCTAATACTTGAATTTGACTTGCATCATATTGTTGCGCCAGTTGTTCTAAATTTTCAGTCATGTGATACAACACTTCCTTTCAAAATTTCAAAGATTTTAGGTTCACTAATCATATTTTTTTTAATACCGTCTATATTGGTTGTTGTGATAAATGTTTGGACTTTATGTTCAATAGATTTTAATAAAAATGTTTGTCTATCGTCATCAAGTTCTGATAAAACATCATCTAATAATAAAATGGGATAATCTCCCGTCATTTCTTTCATTAAATCAATTTCTGCTAGTTTAATACTTAATGCTACTGTTCTTTGTTGCCCTTGTGAGCCGTATACTTGAACATTGACGCCATTTACCATAAAAACCAAATCATCTCGATGAGGACCAAATAATGTCATACATTGGTCTATTTCTCTTTTTTTTCCTTTTTTGAATAAAGTCATATATTTTTCATATAATGTATTTTCATCATCTTCTGCTGTATAATCAATTTGTGATTCATACACTAAGGATAAACAATCTTGTTCTTGAGAAATGAGATGATTTATTTTCATTGCCCATATTTCTAATTTTTTGATGAATTGAATACGTGCATGTAGCATAGATGCTGCTTGTAAGCATAATTGTTCCGTTAATACGTCTAAATATGTATCGTCAATTTGTCTTTCTTTTAAATATAAATTGCGTTGTTTTAATATTTTTTGATATTGAGATAGATGATACAAATATAGAGCATTCATTTGACCTAATTCGACATCAATAAATCGTCTACGAATGCTTGGAGAGCCTTTTATAATGTTTAAATCTTCAGGAGAAAAAAGCACGACATTGAGTATGCCAATATATTGGCTTAATTTTTTCTTTTCAATATTGCCAACAACAGCTTTTTTTCCTTTTTTATGAATAATCAATTTTAAAGGAATGGATTCTTCATTTTTTTTGATAAGTGCTTCAATACGTGTAAAATCATGTTCCCATTCGATCAATTCTTTTTCTTGGGATGTACGGTGACTTTTTGTTAATGCTAAAACGTGGATAGATTCCATTAAATTTGTTTTTCCTTGTGCATTTTTACCTAAAAAGATATTCACATTAGGGGAAAATGAAATCATTTGTTTTGTATAGTTTCGATATTGAACGAGTGATAAATTTTCAATTTTCATTTTAAATTTGTCTAATTACAAATGATGTTCCGTCTTCAAATTCTACAACAGACCCGTGATAAATTTTTTTACCACGTCTTTGTTCCACTTCTCCGTCTAAATATACTGTATGATTCTCCAGATACCATTTAGCCATACCACCGCTACTAATCATATCAGTATATTTTAATAATTGTCCAAGTGTGATGTAATCTTCTGTTATATCAACTGTTTTTTTCATTATTTTCCCTACTTTCTGCACAAGACCTCAAGGTAAATTATAATACAAAACCTTATAAAAAGCAAAAAAACGACATTTTAAGCCGTTTTTTGTTCTTTTGGATATTTTTGTCATTTTTTAATTTCTTGTTCTTATAGGTGTAATCAATTGAACAAAGTAGTCATTTTCTTCATCTAATTTCAATGTGAAAGGTTTTCCTTCTTCAATTAAGTTAATTTCAATTTTTTGATTTTGGAATGCTTTTAAAGCGTCTTTCATATAGTTTGGATTAAATGAAATTTTCATTGGTTTTCCTTCAAATGATAACATATCTAATTCTTCTTCTACATACCCAATTTCTGCAGATTCACTAGAAATAAAGCTGTTTTTATTTAGCGTTAAAGTAACAATATCATTTTTTCCTTCTGTGGATAAAATAGATGCTCTTTCAACAGATTGTAAAAAGATAGACGATTCTACTTTAAAGGTTGTTTCGTATTGATTTTTTAATAGGCGAGAAACATCTGGATAAATTCCTTCTACTAATCGACTATAAAAATATAAATTTTCTGTTGTGAATAAGACTTTATTATCCGATACTGTCATTTTAACATCTTCTTCATCACTTAAAATACGTGATAATTCCACTAAACTTTTGGCTGGAATCGTACATTGATAAGAAATATCTTTTGAAATAGATGGTAATAAAATAATACGTCTACTCATTCTATGGCTGTCTGTTGCTGTTGTAATGAGTTGTCCATTTTCAACAACTAAATGGATACCTGTTAAAATAGGACGATTTTCGCTTGTTGATGCTGCGAAAATAGTTTGTGATAATACATTTTTAAATAAAAATGATGCGATAGAAATTGTTTGATTTTCTTCTATGTCAATATTTGAAATGATTGGATATAATTCTGCATCAATTCCATTGATTGTAAAGACAGATTTATCGGATACAATTTCAACTTTATTGTTTTCTAGTAGTGTAATTTGAACATCTTTACCCGATAATTTACGAATAATTTCTCCAAAAAAGCGAGCAGGTAATACGATACTTCCTGTTTGGATAATATCTAATTCATTTTCTTCTATATCAGAAGAGATTATTTTTTCTATTGAAATACTTGCATCACTTCCTGTTAACACTAATTCATTTGTTGTGAGTGCTAATTTCACACCTGTCAAAACTGGAATTGTTGTTTTTGATGTAATGGCACGTTGTACATCTGATAAATGTTTTAAAAATACGTGACGGTTAATAGTGAATTTCATGGTTACTCCTTTTATTATTTTATTTTTATATAAAGGTAATAGTATTAGTAGGGGTTGTGGATAATGTGTAAAGGGCTAAAAAAGTATTTATTTATCATCATTCACATGTGGAAAACTTTTGTAAAAATCTGTGTAAAAAAGAATGAGTTATCCACAATTATTTTTCAAGTTTTTTACGAATTTGTTCAATTTGTTTGATTAACGCCATGTCGCTATTCGTATCTATGGTTTGCTGTATTTTATCACATGCATGCATAACTGTGGTGTGGTCTTTTCCACCAAATTCTTGTCCAATTTTTGGAAGAGAATTTCCTGTGATTTCTCTTGATAAATACATCGCAATTTGTCTTGGAATAACGATGTCTTTGTTTCGTTTTTTACCTTTTAGTTGTTCAATGGTGACACTAAAGATTTTTCCAACTTCGATTTGTACGTCATAAATAGATATTGTTCGTTTGGCATTTACAGATACAATATCTTTTAGTGCTTCGGCAGCTAAGTTTGTATCAATATCACGATGATTGGTTAAAGAATAAAAATTAACACGTGTTAAAGCAGCTTCTAGGTCACGAACGTTTGAGTTGACTTGTCCTGCAATATAATTAAGTGTATCATCTGGAATATTGATATGATTACTAATGGCTTTTTTTCTTAAAATAGCTGTTCTCGTTTCTAAATCTGGTGGTGTAATATCAGATGATAAACCAGAACCAAAACGAGAAACAAGGCGATCGGGTAATTCTGGAATTTCAGAGGCAAGTCGATCACTTGTTAAAACGATTTGTTTACCAGATTCGTGTAAAGCATTAAATGTATGGAAAAATTCTTCTAATGTACTTTCTTTGTTTGCTAAAAATTGAATATCGTCTACCATCAATAAGTCAACATTTCGGTAATGATTTCTAAATTCTTCTTGTGATTTTGTTTGAATCGAATTGATAAAATCATTTGTAAATGTTTCACTTGTGACATAGTGGATATTTGCAGAGGGATTATTTCTTAAAATAGTATTTCCAATAGCATGCATTAAATGTGTTTTTCCTAGTCCGGATCCACCATAAATGAATAAAGGATTATAGGCTGTTCCGGGACTTTGTGAAACAACTAGTGCAGCAGCATGAGCCATTGTATTACCAGAACCAACGACAAAACTATCAAATGTATAATTAGGGTTTAAGTTGATACGACGTTGATTTTTAATTTTTGATACAGGTTGTTTTGGTAATTGTTCTTCTAAAATAAGTGAAATATCTGCCTGTTCAAATTTTGTACGTAAAATGTAAGTTGCTGAATTTAAAATTAAATTTTCCCATGTTTGTTTATGAATCATTTCAGGCAATAATAATGTTAAACAATTTTGTTCAAATTTTATTGGTTTAGCTGATTCAATATAAATTTCGTACATGCCTTTAGTGAATAATTTTTTTAATTCAACAAGTAAATAATGCCAAATATCGTCTAAATGATTCATCTTTAGTGTCCTTTCTATGTTGTTCATTAGAGTATTTTAACACATTTAAAAAAAGTTATCCACAGTTTTTAAAAAGAGATATAAGATTGATAGAAATTATCCACAAAAAATAAATTTGTGGATAAAAAATGTGGATAACTTTATGATAAAAGAAATATATTCACAGTAGTTATCCACATAAAAAAGTGTATATATAAAGGTTTTTTATTATTTTACACAAGGTCTGCGAAAAGATTATACATGTGTGTGTAATTGTGGATAAATTTGTTTAAAACGTAGATAAATAGAAAGAAGTACTTTTTTATTGTGGATAATGTGTGTATGATGGTGGGATATTTTCCTCCAATTGTAAAGTAAAGTGCAAAAAAACAGATAATTACTTTCTCTTTTGCGGGGTTAATAACCAAACAATAAAAACAAAGGTTTTCTAGTCAAGGCGAAAAACAAAGTGTGCCTTGACGGGAAAC
>NZ_WNJX01000046.1:0-8632 GCF_010892375.1 Granulicatella sp. zg-84
GTCAATAATTTTTTTGTATAATAATCCATGAGAAATACCTCCTTGTTTAATTGTGGTGATTTAATCATACAGGTATTTCTCTTTTTTTGTCCACTTTTATATACAAAATCGTGTTGGTGGATTATTCCCACCAACACGATTTATTATAGAGCCTTTCTTTTATCGTACTACTATCATTTGTGGTAAACACCTTTTGACAATAGTTTTTTACATGAAACAAAAACAAAAGGACCCTTATAAATGGATACACTCTACCTATCCATTTATAAAGGTCCTGCCTGCTTTACCAGTAACATGCCACATATTTTATTGAAATTACTATACTATATTTTTTTGAAACCGTCAACATCTTTTTATAAAAATGATATTTATTCTATAACTATTCTTTTATAGATTTATACTCAGCTAAACGAACAATAATAAACAATCCCAGTAGCACAAGAATAACAATCGTTTTCATATCAAATGCCATTAAACTATTCCAATTTATTATGACAAGGCTTAGAAACCCTATGATACTTAATATAACAAAAAAATGTTTAAATTTTAGTTTCATGTCACATACACCCTTTCTTTGCTAACGTCATCTAATTATTTATATATTTATTGTACATCTCTGCTCTTTTTTTGTAAACAATTTCATATTTGCTATATACATAGTAAATTATATAATTAAGTTAACCAGTGGTACAAAAAACATCTCATAGGATATACTTTTCATAACAACAAAAAAGGATACCGATAGATGCAAAATAACTATAACATAAAAGGCACAACAGCCGTTACTTCTGACGAAGCAACGGCTGTTGAACAATGGATAAACCATTATCCTCGTAAATTATTTCATTATTTGTGCCCTTATGATTTGCCTGAGGTAGTTAATTTACTATTGTAATTTGCGATTATTTTTATACAAATTTCATGCATTCATTAGCTATATCGCACAACCTAAGTTGTTATTTATCTTCTGCTTTTTTTCTGACTAAAACAGCCATGCCGACAAATAATAAGCCTACATAAATAGCAACTGACTGCTCACCTGTTTTTGGTAAATATTTACCTTTTGTAGAAACGTCTGCTTGTTGCACTTCTTTTGGCGCTTTCATTGTACTGCTTACCGCTGGCATTCTCATTGGTAAAACAGACACCATTCTATCTTGATATTCATTTGTAAACATTCTTCCTTGTTTATCAATCACACTTACTGAAAGAACGGGAGCATATTTACCAGATACTAATGGTACTAATTCTATTTCTATTGGTGATACATCCAATGCTTTTTTATGTATCATTACTGTTGTTTCAGTATCACTATCAACACTTCTAAATCCTGTTGTACCTGTCACTATTGTATATGCTGGATTTTCAACAATTTTAAATTTTGTTGTATCCACTTTAACGGCAACATCATAATCTTCTTTTTCTAATCCATTTAGTTCTCCTAATGTAACCGTTGCTTTGAATGTTTGTCCTACTCTTGCTGTTTCAGGTAGGGATAAATTCACACCTTCCATATCCATCAACAATACGCGAACCATTTCATCTTTATATTCATTTATAAACATATTATCTTTTTTATCAGTAACAGTTACTGAAAGAATAGGTGCATATTCACCATTATTTATTGGAATAACATTCACTTCTACTGGTGATGTATCCATTGCTTTTTTATGTACAACTAACGTATCGCTTGTTTCATTGCCCTCAATTTTAAAGTTTGTTGTATCCACTTTAACAGCAACATCATAATCTTCTTTTTCTAATCCATTTAATGCTCCTAATGTAACCGTTGCTTTAAATTTTTGCCCTACTCTTGCAAATTCAGGTATAGATAAACTTGTTTTCATAGTGTTATCTATATTAGAAGCTACATCAATCATTTCAGCTTCATATTCTTTTGTAAACATTCTTTCTTGTTTATCAATAACACTTACTGAAAGAACAGGTGCATGTACACCAGATAATAATGGAACTAATTCTATTTCTATTGGAGATTTATCCATTGCTTTTTTATGTACAACTAACGTATCACTTGTTTTATCACCAACAATTTTAAATTTTGTTGTATCCACTTTAACGGCAACATCATAATCTTCTTTTTCTAATCCATTTAGTTCTCCTAATGTAACCGTTGCTTTAAATTTTTGCCCTACTTTTGCTGTTTCAGGTAGTGATAAATTCATTTCTTTAATAGCATCTGTATACATTAAACCATGACCAATTGGATAGGCAATTTCTGTTTCAGAGATAACACCATTTTCAACAACCGGTACATCTACTGGCAATGTACCAATATGTTCTTTGCCATCAAAAATAACTTCTACACCAGCAGGAATATTTGGTCCGAACGCATTGTCTGGTTTCAACGCTTCTGTTGGGTCCATTCCTTTGTTTCCGTATACAGCAACAATCGCTTTAGCACGTGGATAGTTAGCAACATCATAAGGTTTAGAAATACTCATAACAACAGATTTTTTATTTGTTTCATTCGCATAATCAATTACTTCTGTTGGAATTTTTGTTAACCATACATCACTTGCTAATTGTGCTTGTCTACCTATTTCTGAAATAACAATTACATGTGTAGCATTGTCTATTTTTGATTTTAATTCATCTATTGTTGTTTGATTACTATAGCGGAAAGACTCAAATGTAACGTCTTTAGAAACAATACCATCTGCAATCAAACGTCTCATTCCTAATTCTAATCCTGGCAATTCATTATTATATGCACCTAATAAAAGAACTTTATCGCCTGCATTTGCTTTGAATGGTAAAACTGTATCGTCATTTTTCACAACAGTTACAGCACTTGTAGCGATAGTACGTTCTAAGTCACGGTTCATATCCGAACCAACACTTGCCGTTGCTTTTTCTAGTGTTCTATCCGCTAATGAAAAATCTAGTACGCCACGTTTTTCTTTCAATGTTAAAACACGTGTCACCGCTTCGTTCAATCGACTTTCTGGAATAATTCCTTCATTCACAGCTTGTTCAATGTCATTAATGATTGTATCAATTTTTACTAAATCAGCTTTACTTCTTAAAAAAGTAGGCATTAACACAATATCCACACCTGCTTTAATGGCCATAATTGCTGCTTCTGATTCACCAAAGTTTTTCGCAATAGCATCCATTCCCATGGCATCGGTAATCACAACACCATTGTATCCGAATTTATTACGAACAATCCCTGTAATAACATCATCAGATAACGTTGCTGGAATATAAATTTTTTCGCCACTTTTTTTTGATACAACAGTATCTTTTTCAATTTGTGGATATTGAATATGTGCTGTCATCAACATGTCAACACCATTATCAATAGCTGCTTTAAATGGTAATAATTCTAATGCTTCTAGTTCAGCATAAGATTTATCAACCAATGGTAATCCTGTATGTGAATCCGTTGCTGTATCACCATGTCCTGGAAAATGTTTTGCTGCAACAGCAACATTGTATTCTTGAATACCTTGCATCATTGGAACACCTAATAATGCTACGACATTTGGATCAGATGAGAATGAACGTAATCCAATAATCGGATTATGTGGGTTATTATTTGTATCAAAAACAGGGGCAAAGTCAACATTTAGCCCTAAAGCAGATAATTCTCTCCCAATAATTTCTCCTGCTTGTCTAGCTAATTCTGGTTCTCTTGTTGCCCCAACTGCCATATTACCTGGTAAAGCTGTTCCACTACCTAAGCGGTATACAATACCACCTTCTTGGTCAATAGTTAGTAATAGTGGTAAATTACCATTCTGTAAAATCTGTTTCGCTATCTTGTCCAGCTTGTTTCCATTTTCTAAAGTCTGGCATCAACATTTGCGTGATTTTTTGACGAATACTCATTCCCTCAACAAGAGTTTGTACTCTACTTGTTTCTGCTTTTATTTGGGTGAGTGGACAAATTGTACCCGCTACCAATAAAGCAGTTGCTAATAATAGACGTTTTCTTTTCATAAATTTCCCTCCTTATAGGTAAATTTATAATAACATAATCCGAATGAATTGTAAACGTTTACCCGTTCGGTTATTAAAGAATTTTTATACCTCGTCGTTTTATGTATTGATAAGGTAATATAAGAAATAATTGCTCATTTAAACAAAATAAATCCACTTAAATGATAAACAATTATATGATGAAATCAGTCCTATTTAACAGTGCTTTTAAATAACATCTTTTCATCATTCTTAATGGTAAAAAAGACAGTACTAATTTCTCTCTAACAACTTATTTAAGAAAAAACAACTAAAGAGGTGAACAACGTTCAAAAACGTTCATTCACCTCGAATACTTCTTTATTTAGTCATTTTTCAACCATTTGGTTGCTGTTTCTAGCATGCGTATCAATAATTCATGTCTATCTGCCATCATATTGTAAATAGCATCTTCTGATAAAACACCTCTTTTTAACATCTTTGGTAATTGATTTGTATCATCCAATATTAAATCAGTATTTCGTTCGTCACTATAGTAATAAGTGATCAATTCTTGATAGTTTGAGTAGTCTTTATCCAACACATCTAAGCATTTTTCTAGTTGTTGTAAATCATTGATTTGCTTATCTAATACATTTTCCATATATTCAATACGTTTTATTGAGTCGTTCATAATATCTCCTTTTTATGATGATAAAATAAGTTCATAAGACCATCCTTTGTTGACAAACTCTTTCTTTTTAAATCCTAAGCTCATATAAAGTGCTTGAGAAGCAACATTAAAATCATAGATTTCTTCGATATATAATTTGTCATATCCTAAAGTCTTGGCTCTTTCAATAAGTGTTTGAATAACTTTTTTCCCAATACCTTTTCCTCGATATGATTTATTGCCTATCACAATAGGCATATCTTCTTGATGAAATGATACATCCCCAATCGGTTGATACGTTCCATTCGTATACACTTCAATAAAATAGACTTCACTAACACTATTCCAGTACATATACATTTTTTCAAGTAATTCTTTAGAGTATAGATCTCTATCACCATCTACATACCAGACTGTTTCTTCGTCTTGGTACCATTCAAGTGCAAAATAAAAATTTCCGTCAAACTTTCTCAATCGTAATACGTCATCAATTGGAATGATATTAGGCTGCACGATATCTTTAATTGGCATACATGCTTTCCTTTCACTTTTAGATAAATTTATCATATCATGTTTGCTTTCTCACGACAACTTACTCAATCAATATCTTAAAACTCGAGATGAAATAATGTTGACGAAAAAATCATTACATTATATTCATTATTCCATATTCAAACAGAATCATATTAATCTAACGTACTTAAGGCCATTCTCAGTCATAGAATAAAGCATTGGGTAGCTAATACTATTCTATTCCTCTCCTCTAGCGTCATTTGACATAGAAACGCAAAACGAGGTGAACCATCCATAGTTGGTTCACCTCGTCACCTACTTCATTTTTTAGTGATGATCTTCAGTCGAATTTTCCTCTACTTCTTCTGAATTCGGATTGACAATACGCACCACATCACTATCATCAGATGCTGTTTCTTCATTGTTCGTTTCCAATGCAGCATCACTTGATTCTTTTTCTTCTGTTTCTGAAGACACTTCTGGCATTTCAGACGTCGATACTTCTTCATTAGATTTTGGTTCTTCACTTACCGCATTGCCTGTAGTATCATCTTCTACACTATTCACTACCATATCTTCCTTTGGTGTATCAGAAACAGGTTTTTCTTTGAAGTTTGACGGTGTTGGTGTTGGATCAGTTGGTCCAATCAACCCTCTAACATCTTCTACAAAACGTTTCGCATCTTCTCGAACAGACGGCACTCTCCACTCAAATGGTTCGTCTAATCTTGCATATTTTGGACCCGTTATTGTATTATTTGTTTCTGCTGGTGTTTCATGAGACAAACGGATTGCATCTTTAGCGTCTGCAATCAAATGGAAAATAGAGAAAATAGATTTGCGATTCATAATACTTGCTTCATAAGATTCATAAATCGCATCTGACACAAATTCTCTTGTATCATAAGACAATTCTCTATCGTCCACATGAGCTAATAAATAATCTAAAAATTGTAACCCAGTAATACCAGGTCTTGCTCTCAAATCATTAAATCCATTGATATATATATCCAAATCATTTAATCGTTGAAGATTTTTTGATTCACTAATTTTATAAAGTTTATCTAGCAAATTTTCTTTTGTTATTGAAAATCTTGATAAATTCAATCGATTAATTTTATCAACAAGCTCACTATGTTTTTGCGCCAATGCTTGATCTTCTTCGGACAACGCTTCTTCTTCATTTAACGAAATATATTGTTTTTCAAAAGCTGTTAACATATCTAAATAACCTTGCGTTGAATTACCACCTAAAGCAACTTTTTCTTTAAATTGACGTAAAGCTGTTTTAATACGTCTTAATTGCTTAGGATCATCTTTATAAGTATCCTCTGCTTGTTTTTCAAGATCTTGTGCTTTATTGATAACAACATCTTTATCTAAATCACCACGAACAAAGGCTCCAACAATATCTGGCAATTTATTTTTGAAGTATTCTTTTTCTCCACCCGACATAATTTTCACATAGTGACTATGATCACCATGTGAAATAACAAAATAGCCATCTTTAATTTCTAATTGCTCCGGAGAAACACCCATTCGTTCTGCAATAGATAACCATTCATTTTCAAAATCTGCCTCTTTATCATCTGTCATAACAGGTATTTTTAATTTGTTAATAGGAATAGCATACGGATGAATATGGGATGGATCATATTCATGTGTCGGTTCATTAAATACAAAGTATCCATTATGGACTTTGATTGCTTCTCTTGGAACACCATACGCCGCTATAATATAGTTTATTTTTTCTTCTAAATCATCTGGCAAATTCGTGGGTTCTTCTGGTTTTGGCTCTTCTGTTTTTGGTTCTTCTATTTTTGGTTCTTCTGTTTCTTCTTCCTCATGAGGTTTCACAAAATCAGACGGAAGATCTTTTTTGTAAACATAATGGAAATGATCTCCATGACGTACAACATATCCTTCTTCATCTTCACTCACAATATCTTTTGGATCAAATGCAAATTGATGATGTTCATTTTCTTCACTATGATGTTCATTATCGTCATGCATTGAATTATCTGCATCGTGATGTTCATGACCTTCGTGCGTATTATCTGATTCATGCTCTTTATTCACTATATCATTTACACCATGTTCATGGTCATGAGCTGCTTCATGCTCATCATGATGTGCTATTGTTGTACCGTTATTCACACTGCCTTTTGGAATAAAGTGGAAATGATCTCCATGGCGTACAATATATCCGGTTTCTGTTTCACCAACAACATCACTTGGACTAAACACATAATCATCATGCTCATGGTCATGGCCTGCTTCATGCTCATCATGATGTGCTATTGTTGTACCATTATTCACACTACCTTTTGGAATAAAGTGGAAATGATCTCCGTGACGTACAATATATCCGGTTTCTGTTTCACCAACAACATCACTTGGACTAAACACATAATCATCATGCTCATGGTCTACTTTGTGCTCATCATGATGTGCTATTGTTGTGCCGTTATTCACACTGCCTTTTGGAATAAAGTGGAAATGATCTCCATGACGTACGACATACCCTAATTCATTTTCTTCTACAATATCCTTTGGATCAAACACATAATAATCTTGTTTTTCAACCATTTTTTCAAAAATAGCATTCTCAGGTACTTTACCATGAACAAAGTGATAATGATTACCGTGCTTTAATAAATAACCATTTTCAAAAACTCTACCCACAACGGGTACTGGTTTGTTTTGTTTAATTTGATTTGCAATTGTTTCATATAATGCTGTTTTGTCTTTTGTATTTTCTGTTTGCTTATTGGATACGGGTGCTTCCATTTTCGTTACATTATTTGATTGTGATTGCAACAACGCAAAAGCACACACACTTGTTAACGCAACCGCTCCTACTGTTCCGATAATAATATGTTTTCTCTTCATTTTTCTCCCTTTCACAAATCGTAATAGTTACATTTTGTATAATAAAGGATTTTACATAAGATGTCAATTCTATTATATGGCTTCATAATAGGTTTATTGTGCAAAATAGTATGTATTTTAAATAAATTTATGCATCAAGAACAATGTATACTTTATTCTGAAATCCTCTTGTCAATTAAAGTTTTTAAATAAAAATGGACCTAAAAACAGGAAATACCCAATATCATTTATAAATATCTATTAGAAACCCTTTTTTTATCAGCTATGAAACACTTCACTTTTTATACCACTCTATTTTTATGCATTATGGTAATGTCATCATATTGGACTAAACCCTCATTTTTTACCTAAAGAGTTGATGTGTAATAAAGCAATGGTAACTATACACGACCATTCTCAACGATAGAAAAATAGGCTGTATAATTTTTAGGGTTGATGGCATAAGCCAGCAACCCTAATTTTATGTAGACAAAAAGGCAATTTTCTCTTAAATTAAAAGTACGACCAAATAATAAGGAGAAATTGCCTATGTCTAATATAACAGAAATCTTACTACAATTAAAGGATAAAAACATCACATTTGATCATGAAAACATATCAGAGTGTGACATTCGACATAAAAAATCATTG
>NZ_WNJX01000047.1:0-7658 GCF_010892375.1 Granulicatella sp. zg-84
AACGACGGAAAGAAACGATTGAGCGTAGCTTTGCAGACTCTAAACAAAATCATGGGTATCGGTTTGCACAATATAGAGGAGTAGCCAAGATGCAGCAGTACACTTGGTTATCTTGTGCTGCCCAAAATATGAAAAAAATGGCAATTCTACTCACGAGAGATAGCCATTTTTTACAATATAGTTTTTTATTTATCATTTTTAAATGTAAAATCCAACGTATTTTTCAAAACTGGAAAAATACGTTGGATTTTTTATCGCTATTGTCAACAATCTGAGCATCTATAAAAGATGCTAATTTCTTTTTAAGAGATAATAAGGGAATAGAAAAGCGCTTGGTAAAAATAAGACACACATCATGAGAAAATAGGCAAAAAAGTCTTGTACACTTAACTTTTTCAAAAGGCAATATATCAATGCATATATCGCATACGATACAATACGTGTCGTCAATTTTGTCGTTTGTTCCACGTGTATCTCATGTTTTCTTGCATAAAAAACATTCGATAACCCAACTCCTAAATATAATAGCCACGTCATCCCAGTCAGAACGACTGTCCCTTGTATAAGCATAAAGGAATGAGCTATTTCTGGTAAGATATGATATGCTGACAAAAGGGTAAAAATCCATCCTACAGCACTTAATCCACCTAATACTAAAATAATTTTTTTTACTATTTTCATTCGTTTCCACTCCTTAGAGTACTTTTTCTTATTATATCAAAAAAAGCTCATCAGTTCATACTAATGAGCTTTATTTCCTTTAAATAATTTTTTAAGCGTTGATGGCGCCAATAAAATAATAATTGGATATATTTCCAAACGTCCTGCTATCATACTCAACGATAAAATGATTTTTGTCATATCCGAGTAAAATGCAAAATTAGAAATAGGACCAACCGCTGCTAATCCAGGGCCTATATTATTAAATGTTGCTGCAACACTTGAAAATGCCGTTAGAAAATCTGGGGCTTCAATAGACACACAAATCAATAAAAGAATAAAGGTTAATAGATATATTTGTAAATAATTCGATACTTTTGTACTATCTGATTTTCGTAATGCTTTCCCATTGAATTTTGTCGTTACAATACGGTTTGAATGCCCTAAACGCTTCATTTCAGAAACAGCTTCTTTTATATACATCACAATACGAGATACTTTCATACCCCCTGCCGTAGAACCTGCACAGCCGCCAATAAACATTAAAATTAACACAATCACTTGAGCAAACAATGTCCATTCTCCAAAGTTAGCTGTTGCATATCCCGTTGTCGTTACAATAGATGCTACTGTAAACAACACATGTCTAAACGTTTCTTCTAGCGTAGCCCAATTTGGTGCTAAAGATAGCGTAATCAGTAAAATGGCAATAATAACGATACCTAAATAGTAATGTAACTCTTCATCTTTAAAAGCAGCTTTGGCATAACCAATCATCATTAAAAAGAATAAATTAAAGTTAATACCAAATATAAGCATACCAATACCAATCACGTATTCAACAAAAGCTGGATTGGCATAAATAGAAAATCCTGCATCGTTAATGGCAAAACCACCTGTTCCTGCTGTACCGAATGATAATAGCATTGAGTCATATAGCGGTACGCCACCTAATACTAAAATAAGTATTAAAATAAGTGTTAAAGATAAATAAATCGCATATAAAATACGTGCTGTATCGCTTAATTTCGATACGAGTTTTCCAAAAACAGGTCCGGGAACTTCAGCTCGCAGTAATTGTGCGGAATCTGCTTTAGAATCTGGCAAAATTGCTAACGTAAAAACAAGCACACCCATACCGCCGATTAAGTGAGTAAAACTTCTCCAAAATAAATTTGATTTGGACAATGGAGCTAGTGTTGTTAAAATGCTGGAACCAGTTGTCGTAAATCCACTTGCTGTTTCAAAAAATGCGTCGACAAGAGATGGAATATCTCCTGAAAAGACAAATGGCAAACCTCCAAAAAAGGCGAGTAAAATCCAACCCAATGCGACAATAACAGCACCATCTCTAGCACGTAGTGTAATGCCTTTTGGATTTTTTAATGACATGATACAACTTAATGAGAGTAATAATCCTATGGTCATTAAATAAGCCGATATGTATTTCCAATCTTCTTGATAAATTAGGGATACAAAAAGTGGTGCCAATAATAATAATGCTTCAACTAGTAATAATTTTCCTATTAAATAAATAATAATTTTTCGATTCATCTTCTGAGCCTGCCTATTTATCCAAAATATCTTCTAAATCAGAAAAATGTTTATTTGTTGTAATAACAATGACTTTATCATCTGCTTGTAAACTATCTCGTCCATTCGCATAAATAATTTTTCCTTGTCTTAAAATATACGCAATCAATAAATTTTTCTTCAATGGCATATCTTTAATTTGTCTATCTAAAATATGACACTGTTCAGATACTTTAAACATGAGTACTTCAACCTTACCTTGTGCAACACGATACAACGCTTCAACACGTGAACCTTGTGCATTGGCACGTGAACGAACAAATCGAGAAATTTGACTAGCAATCAAGTTTTTAGGTGTTACAATTTTCTTTAATTGTTTTGTATCTAATACTTTTAAAATATTTGTACGGCTCATTTTCGTAATAACTTTACGTACACCTTTTTTATCTGCATAAATAGACGCAATTAAATTTTCTTCATCAACTCCTGTTAAAGACACAAAAGCATCATAATTTTCTAAACCTTGTTCATCTAAAATATCCGGATTTGTTCCGTCTGCATGAATGACTTTTAATGCTGGATATTCCGCACTTAATTGTTCACATTTTTCTAAATTATGTTCAATAACTTTCATATCCATGTGTGTATGCTCTAACAATTTGAATAAATAATATGCAATTTTCCCACCGCCCAAAACAAAAACAGATTTAATGGCTTTTTCACTGTTCCCAATTTGTCGATGAAACGTCGTCATATCCTTTGGCAATCCTGCCACATAGATTTTATCGTTAGCTTGTAATGTATCACTACCAGATGGAATAAAGACATCGCCATCTCTATCAATAATACAAACTAAAACAGAACCATATTTTGTTCTAAAATCACTTAAACTCAAACCATTTAAGGTAGATTTGTCTGTGATGTCTACCTCAACAAGAGAGGCTCTATTTCCTGCCAATGTTTCAACATTTGATGCTGAGGCATAGCGAATTGCTCTAGCAATATCCATTGCCGCTGCCATTTCTGGATTGATAATTAAAGAAATACCTAGCGCATTTCTCATAAAGTCTAGTTGTTTTGCATATTCTGGATTTCGTACACGAGATACGGTATGTCGTACACCTAGTTTTTTCGCTAAAGTAGCAGAAATTAAATTGACTTCATCTGAATCTGTTGCTGCAATAAAAATATCCGCATGTTCCACACCAGCTTCTTTTTGCGTGTCAATACTTGCCCCATTTCCAACCATACCTGTAATATCGTATTTATTCATTAGTTCATCTACTAAATTTGATGATAAGTCAATCATCACCACATTATGAATTTGCGATAATTCTTCGCATAATGTTTGACCAACTTTTCCAGCACCAACAATTACAATGTCCATTTTAATTTATTCAACTCTTTTCGAATGATATTATTGGCACATCATACCACTAAGACTATAAAAAAGCTACTACTTATGTGATAGTTTTCATCATTTTATTAAAAATACTATCTATCTCATTCACTTCAACACATCAACATAACACATGTCTGTTTGCTTTATAAGAATCACATATAATCTCACGATAATTTAACAAAAGTGGTGAACGGATAATTTAAGCATCCGTTCACCACTTAGTGTATATAAATATAATCTTATTTTTTAAGTTAGGTTTTTATTATCCTAATTTTTTCACTTGTTCAACCACATTATCAACTGTAAATCCGAAGTGTTTTAATAAATCATTTGCTGGACCACTTTCTCCAAAACTATCAATCCCTAAAACAGATCCTTGTAAACCTACATATTTATACCATGGCATTGTTGCAGCCATTTCAACAGCAAAACGTTTTGTCACATTGCTTGGTAAAATACTTTCTTTATAATCAGCAGATTGTTTGTCAAATAATTCAAAACATGGCATGCTGACAACACGTACAGCTTTGCCTTCTTCTTTTAACACTTTAGCTGCTTCAATACACAATGATACTTCTGAACCAGATGCTAATAATAAATAGTCTGGTGTTTCACTTGTTTCATAGACAACATACGCACCTTTTGATACATTTTCAAAAGATGTATTTTCTAGTACAGGTAATGCTTGTCTTGTTAACACCAATGCTGTTGGCGTTTGTGTTGATGTTGCTGCTAAGTACCATGCTCCTTGTGTTTCTCTTGCATCTGCCGGACGAATAACATTTATATTCGGTAATGCTCTTAATGCTGCTAAATGCTCAATCGGTTCATGTGTTGGGCCGTCTTCCCCTACGGCAATACTGTCATGTGTAAAGACATACGTAACTGGCAATTTTTGAATAGCTGCTAAACGAATAGCACCTTTTAGATAGTCACTAAAGACGAAGAATGTGCCACCATACACACGTACACCTCCGTGTAAAGTCATCCCATTTAAAATAGTTCCCATCGCAAATTCACGAACACCAAACTGAATATTACGTTGTGTACGATTTGTATCGTCTTGTAATGTATCTTCTTTAATGTATGTCATATTAGAATGTGCTAAGTCAGCAGAACCACCTAAAAATTGTGCAGATACTTTAGCAATCGCATTTAAGGCATCTTGTGACGAATTACGTGTCGCTTGATTAAAACCAACTTCATATACCGGAAAATCATTTTCTTTTAATTCTGTTAACACATCATCGTTTACAACACGGTCAAATGCTTGTGCTAATTCTGGATAAGTAGCTTTATATTTTTCAACTAAATCTATCCATTTGTCATAGGCTTGTTTTCCACGTTTGACAACATGTTCATCAAAATCAGCATAAACATCTTCTGGTACTTCAAATGGAGCATAGTCCCAACCTAATTGTTCACGTGCATACGCTGTGTCTTCCTCACCTAAAGGAGCACCGTGCACAGCATTTGTGCCCTGTTTTTTAGAACCAAAACCAATAATTGTTTTTACTTCAATTAACGATGGACGTGGATCTTTTTTTGCTTCTTCAATTGCTTTTGACAATGCTTCTACATCATTTCCGTCTTCAACTAAAAGTGTATGCCAACCGTATGCATCGTATCTTTTACGTACACTTTCTGTTAAAGCATCTTCTGTTTTACCGTCCAAACAAATATCATTTGAATCATATAAAGCAATTAGTTTTCCTAATTTTTGTTGTCCTGCATAAGAACTTGCTTCTGCACTAACCCCTTCCATAAAATCACCGTCACCACAAATAGCATATGTGTAATGATCTACAACAGGAAATTCTGGTTTATTATATTGTGCAGCTAAATAACGCTCTGCAACAGCCATACCAATAGCTGTAGAAATACCTTGCCCTAATGGACCAGATGTAGCATCAACCCCTTGTGTATAGCCATACTCAGGGTGTCCTGGTGTTTTAGAATGTAATTGACGGAATTGTTTTAATTCATCAATCGTAACATCTTTAAATTGGCTTAAATGCAATAAAGCGTATAATAATGCTGAACCATGTCCCGCAGATAATACAAAGCGATCACGGTTGAACCATTTAGGTTGCTCTGGATTAACATGGAAATGATTTGCATAAAGAGCATACGCCATTGGAGCCGCTCCCATAACAACACCAGGGTGTCCTGATTTTGCTTTATTGATAGCATCAACTCCTAAAAAACGTATTGCATTTACTGATTTTGTAGACACCATAAAAAAATTCCTCCTAGTCGAATAGTGATATACACATCTATTTTATCACAACATTGAGGATATATTCTATTTATAAGTTGAAAATTTATAAAAAAAACGTATACTGTTACATGGAGGTTACCTAAATGAAAAAAACGTTTATTCCTTATTACATCAGTATCTTCTTTGTCCTCATTAGTCTTTCACTTATTTTTAATCTCTTTCGTCAACACGATAAAGCAACAGCTTTATTGCATGAAAAACAAGAAATGATTGACAAAAAAGAAATGGAACGACAGCACATACAAGAAAAATATAGTGATGTCTACTATACATTAAATAGCTTATTACCGAGTACATTTGAAGAAAAAATGGCAAATCAAGACACATTTTATGTCTACATTGGTAGACCAACATGTGCTGATTGTCAATTTTTTGAGCCTTTCTTTATAAAAGAGATTCAAAGAAGACAATTACACTCATCTATTTTTTATGTCAATGTCTTGCCGGTTCATCAAGACAAAGAAAAATGGACAGTATTTAAACAAACTTATCACATTAGCGGTACGCCCGTTGTCGCTAAAGTAGAAAAAGGTGTCATAACGGATAAATTAGATTTTGAAGAAATGCAAGGTATTACTCCAAAACAATTAAGTGATTGGTTGGATAAACAATCGTTCCAACCGTAATCAACGTGGTTCGCAACCATCCCACGAAAAAAAACTAGGAGGATTCTATGAAAAAGTTGTCTATTAAAGAGCAAGTTTATCTTGCTTTAATGGCAGGTGTTTATGTTGCTTTAACATTGGGAACACCTGTTATTTCTATGGCATACGGAGCCATTCAATTCCGTATTTCTGAATTTTTAAATCATTTATTGATTTACAACAAAAAATATATTATTTCATTAGGTATCGGTGTTGCTATTGTTAATTCTTTTTCAACATTTGGTATTTACGACGTTATTTTTGGAACAGGTGCTACATTACTATGCTCCGTTCTTTCCATTGCGGCATTCAAATTTATTAAATCTAAACTCGGGCGTTTTATTTTTAATACACTAAATTTTTCTTTTGTCGGTATGATACCTATTACATTTTTAATCATCTATATTGGACAAGCTGAAGAAGCATTCTTCACTTTATATGGACCACTTGTCTTAAGCGAATTGATTATTATGACAGCTAGCGGTATTTTATTATATACTCTTGATAAAAAAATAGATTTGAAAAAATATATAGGATAATTTCATTTATACAATTAAAGGTGCGAACCAAAAACTCAAGTTTTTGGTTCGCACCCTCAGACTGTTGACAATAGCGATAAAAAATCCAACGTATTTCTCCAGTTTTGAAAAATACGTTGGATTTTGCATTTAAAAATGATAAATAAAGAACTATATTGTAAAAAATGGCTATCTCTCGTGAGTAGAATTGCCATTTTTTTCATGTTTTGGGCAGCACAAGATAACCAAGTGTACTGCTGCATCTTGGCTACCCCTCTATATTATGCAAACCGATACCCATGATTTTGTTTAGAGTCTGCAAAGCTACGCTCAATCGTTTCTTTCCGTCGTTTATATAGTGCTTTCCCAAACGTAGATAATCGACGTTCACGACATCTATCGTATACATCAGCATCTATCGCGCGACGTAGTATCCGTTTATTACTGTTATCGCTTATACGATACTGTTTATATCCTTGTCTATCAATGTTTCTGTAGGTATAAATTTCTCCCGTACGTGTATCCGTAAAACAATCTCTAGATGAATCATATCGAAAAAACTTATGGTCAGGATTGCGATGAAAACGTCTATACCCAATCACAGAAAATATCTTTTTCTC
>NZ_WNJX01000048.1:0-7533 GCF_010892375.1 Granulicatella sp. zg-84
AAAAATGTATCGTGTACATTTCGGTGAGCCGTACATCACTTTGTGACTTAAAATAAAAAGATAGTGACGTAACATTTGTGACATCACTACTTTTTATGAGTCATCAACCCTATTTGACATAGAGCCTTTTTTGTACGATACGATTTAAGATGTTTGAATACGATTTATTCGGCTTCTTCTTCCAATCGTTTTCTTAATGCTGCAACCATTAAACCTAACCCAAGAGCAGTCGCTCCATAGAACATGGCATGTTGTCCTGTTTCACCTGTATGTGGCAATACTGGACTTGTCACTTTACCAGAAGGTTGTTCACTTGGTTTTGTCGGTGTCAATGGTTTATCAGATTTTGGTTGTTCTGGAGTAGGTATAACTGGTGGTATACCTGGTTTTCCTGTTTCTACTAATTTATAAATATATGTGACATCAATATTTCCTTGAATCACTTCACCTTTTTGTTTATCCTTGTCTTCATCTTTTACTTTCACAAGAATATACTGTTTACCGTCTTTTCCTGTAATCACTTCAGGAATTTCTTTCTCATCTTCATTTGTATTATATCCTGTACCAACTGGAGATTTAGGTGTATCTACTGTTGGATCTTGAATCACTTTACCTGACTCATCTACATAATGCACTTTAACCGTACCTGCTGGCACATATGGTACTGGTGTATCCACTGTTGAATCATCCGGATTTTTAATTTCAGGTGGTATATAACCTTTAGTTGGATTTTTTGGATCAACTGGTGTTAACGGCGTTTTTGGATCTTTTGGATTAACCGGCACATAGCCCTCTACATCTCGTAATGGTGGATTATCTTTTGGATTTTTTGGTGTAGCATCATATGGTACTGGGTCAATATCCTTACCTGTTGTTGGATTTGTCGGACTTAATGGATCATTTGGATCTGTTGGTTTTTTTGGATCTTTTGGAATATATGGGACATATTTACCTAGTTTTTCAGTAGGTGTTGTATTTTCTAATTTATACACATACGTTACCACTTTTTCCACATCTGATTCAACTGATCCTGCTGCCAAGTCTCCTTTAACTAAACGACCGTTTTCATCTACTTCTCCAACTTTATAATCTAAACCTTTAGAAACCAATACATACGTTTTACCATCCTTTTCGATTTTGTTTGGACGAAGTGTTGTAGTTGTTGTGTCGTAATGTTTACCAGGTTTTTCATTTCTTTCTGCATCTTTTGATGTTTTGATTTCAACGCCGTTTTCATCTACATATTTTACAATAACAGAACCTGCTTTTTCATACACATACGTTACCGTTGTTTCAGGTTTTTGAATGGTTCCTTTTTCAGGATCTGAACCCTCTTTTACTGGTTTTTCTATTGGATAGTAAACTGTGCCATCTTCTGCTGTTATTTTAGGTTCTTTTTTATCCGGTGTTTCATAATATGTTCCCATTGGAGATTCTGGTGTATCTTCAACAGGTTTTTTAATTTCTTTACCGCTTGTATCTTCGTATTTAACAGTCACTTTACCTTTTTTCACTTCTTCTGGTATGACTTCTTCATACACATAAATAACATGTGTTGTACCTTCTAGAACTGTTCCTGTTTCATCAGGTACAACGTGATCAGTATCAGATTTTTGAACAATCACTTTATTATTTACTACATTACCCTTTGATATTTCTTTATATTTATATGTTTTATCACCATTTCGAATAAACACTGGTTTTTCTAATGTGTCTTCATTCGTATTATAAGGTTCACCTACTTTAGCATTTGTTGTATCGTTATAAATAGAATGAATTACATCTCCGTTTGTATTGACATAGTGTACAACAACATGCCCTGTTTTGTCTTCTTTGAGTTTATACACATATGTTACTTCTGTTATACCTTCAACAACATTACCTTCTTCATGACCTTTTGTTAAACTTGGTACCAATTCATATATTTTACCATCTTTTTCGATTTCTTTTGGTTTTTCAACGTCATCTGTACCGGTATTGTATGGTGTGCCTACTGATGAGGATGGTGTATCTTCTCTATCTTCTTTTAATTCGTTTCCGTCCATATCCACATAGTGAACAATAACTTTACCTTTTACTTCACGGTACTCATAAGTCACATGTGTTGGTTCTTCTGTTACGGTTCCTGTTTCAGGAGAATTTCCTGGCTTACCTTCTTGTAATCTTACTAATTCATAGATTTTTTTGTCATCCGTGTAGATTCTTGTAGGTTTATAATCATCTGTATTATATTCTGTTCCTACAGGTTCGCTTGGAGTATCAATTACTTCTTTTGAAATAATTTTATCTGTACCTTCTTCAACATAATGAACAATTACTGAACCATTAGGTTTTACAACTTCTCTATAATAGTATGTAATATGTGTCGTTCCCTCCACCACGTTACCCACTGGGCTACCTTGTGTCATCGCTTCAACTAATTCATATTCTTTACTATCAAAAGTAATTTTAGTAGGTCTTTCTTGTTCTCCATCTTCTGTTGTTTGAGTAGCATCATATCCTGTTCCTACAGAAACTGGGTTTGTATCTACATAATCGCCTTTTATAGTTACACTATCATCCAATCGTTTATAGTGAACAACAACATCACCTTTAACTTCTTCATAAACATAAATAACTGTTTGTGTTCCTTCGATAACAGTTCCCTCTTCTGCAGCACTAGATGTTAAATGACCATTTTTATCTACTTGACCTACTGTGTATGGACCTGCTTTTTTAACTAGTTTATACGTTTTACCTTCTTTTGTAATAGTTTCAGGTCTTAAGTCAACTGTATTATATTTGCTCTCAATGGCACCTTTAACTGTATCATCAGCTTGTGGAGCAATTTCTTCCCCGTCAACTGTTTTGTATTGAACAACAACATTACCTGTAACTTCCTCGTAGACATATGTAATGGTTTGTGTATTTTCTGTAACGGTACCATCGATTGCATCACTAGATGTTAAATGACCATTTTTATCTACTTGACCAACTGGATAAGTGTCTGCTTTAACGACTAAACGATATGTTTTGCCTGCAGGTGTTGTAATTGTTTCTGGTCTTAATTCAGGTGTTAACGTATTATACGCTTCGTTAATTGGACGGTCTTTTGCCGCATCTCGTTGAGAAACAACAGCTCCGTCTTTTTCAAATGAAAGAGGTAATCCGTCAACAGTTTTGTAATTTACTACTACATTTCCTTTAATTGCCTCATAAACGTAAGTAACATAACGTGTTCCTTGTGCAACTGTTCCTTTTGGATTTACACCCGTTGCATCGGTTAAAGACACTAAATCATTTTCTGAACTATCTGCTACTAAGTTATTATCTGCACCTACAGTTCCAACAGTATAAGGTCCTTCTTTTTGTACTAAGCGATAAGTGATATTATCTTTTTCAATTAGTTCTGGTTTCAATGTACTATCAGTTGTATCATATTCTGATCCAACAGGTTCATTTGATTTTGCTACAACACTATCTTTATCTTTCAGTAAATTGCCATCTACGTCTACATAATTCACAATAACTGAACCTTTTCCTAAAACTTCATCTGCGTTTGGAGAACTTGCAGGAACACCTGATGCTGCTGCTGTAAAGTCATAATATAAATATTTTCCAGTTACACCACCTTGTACCTCAGATTCTTCATTAGTAGCAGAATCTACAAATTTGTAACTGAAAATATCTGTAGTGCCAGCAGGTGCTGGATTTGGGTCTGAAAAGTTTGTAACAATACGAGACGATTTACCAAGTGCTACGTCATCATCTAAATTCAATGCACCTAAAGTTAAATAACCTGGTTTACTATAGTCACCAAAGAAACTTAAATTAATAGTGCGTCCATTATCTGTAATACTATCAATAATATAATACATATTATCTGGTGTTACATATAATTTTCCATCATTTGAGTTAGCTTGTCTTTTACCATCTACAGAATACGGTGCCCATTTAACTGGAAGCTTTTCGTTGATACGCATTTTATCCGCTGGGAAAGTAAATGCACCTGGTTCACCCGGATTTTTTGTTGACGTAAAGCTCATTTTAAACCCTTGAGGAAATCCACTAACTTGTCCGTTGATAACAGCAAATCCTTCAGCCGTTAAATCTTTAAAGAATCCAATATTTTTAAGATTTTCGTCTGTTTTATTAGCACCTTGTGGACGATAATCCCAAATTGTAAGGTCAAATGAACGATAAGTTCTATCTGCACTACTATTTAACTCATGTTGTTTTGCTGTACCATTTTTTTCATCAAATGCTGGAATTGTAAATTCTTTTGCAAAAACTGGATTACCGTTTACAGATATTTTAAATGTTGATTGTCTATCATCTGTTGAAAAAATCACTTCTTTTGAAACACTAAATGACATTTCTGCTTTTACATTTAATAAGCCTTCAACATCATCTGTAAAAGTCACTTTATATTTTCTTCTAGAAGATAAGATATCGTTACTATGTGCCATGTTAAAACGTGTAGCGTCTGTAGCATTTGTTGCTTTCATAATGTCTGTTTCATAGCCCATTTTTTCAACAGTTGCAATAGTATATTGTTTTCCAGATGTATCTTTAATAATAAAAGCAGACGGCATTTCAATTGCATTATTTTCTGATTCTACAACAAAATAATCACCTTTATGTAATTTTTGATCACCAAAATCAAAGGCTACTTTTGATCTGTTGTAAGCAGTTGGTGGTTGACCAGTTGCTGATAAATTTGGTGTAACTGTAACTGTTGGTGTTACTTCTTTTCCTTCATATTTTGTTCCAGAATCACTAGCTGCCACTGCACTTGCTGTTGTTTCTGTTGCTACAACATTCATAATAGGCGCAGATAATAATAGCGTCCCTAAAAGAACAGAACCCACACCTGTTGTAAACTTACGTATAGAAAAACGATCTTTTTTTCTATTAAACATTTCTTTTATTTCCTCCTAAGTTTTATTTCCATACCTTATATTATATTTTTTATTTATACATTATCTTCCAATCCCTTTTACGTTAAGAAAATAGTTATCTATTCTTTTTTTAAAACTTAACCTGTTTACCTCTATTCATTTTTTCTTCTTTGTTTCATCTTCTTTATCAATAAACCTATTCTATTATTATCATTTTCCTAGACCTATGTCTCCAATATCTTCTTGAACATTGTCGACTACAAAAAGTTGTGCGTCTATCAAGTTCTCCCTCTTTTGTTATGACTACTTTCTCACATCTTCTACAAGTAAATGTTCTGCTTTTGTATAAATTAGATTCTGTTGTCTTTCTCTTAATACATCCCTTTTTATATGATAGTTGATAGCAGGCATATATTTTCTTTTTCATCGTCTGCCTTATTATCTTATTATCAAGTCCTCCTTCCATATTTCTTGACACATACACTGTCCTTTTACCTAGACATTTTCGGACAAATTATATCTATAAATTTCCGAAAATAAAGAAATTGTTTTCAAATATCATTTCAAAAAAACTGTATGATGTAGAGAGGAACTATCAAACATTTCCACCCTCCCCCTTTCTACCTATTATTATAAACATTTGTCCGCAAATGTCTAGGTTTTTAGGCAATCATTTTATATTTATTACCCACTTTTTTCTAAAAAAGAACTTATTTATAAGTAAAAAATCAACTTTTTACTCAAATACTAAAAAAACTTTTATTTAAAAAGACAAGCAAATATTGAAAATGAATAAAAATAAAGAAAATCTCTTCTAAAATTTAATAAATCAGGAAAAATACATGATTACACTAACCTAATAACCAAATAAAATATTGCTTATATTTTGTCCTAGTCAAAATTAATACGAGGTATCAAACAAAAAATACAATAATCAACTAAATATTCATTTCATATCTTCAATTGTAAAGTAAAGTGCAAAAAACGATAATCACTTTCTTTTTTGCGGGGTTAATAACCCAATAATAAAAACCAAGGTTTTCTAGTCAAGGCGAAAAACAAAGTGTGCCTTGACGGGAAACCTGTTTTTATTAAACGATGAACCTACCCGCAATAAAAATAACTCTGCAGGTGCACGATAACCTAATTTACGTCGTATTTTATGACTCAAGCAGGATTCTATTTTACGAATAGTTGACTTTTTAACGGTGTTGATAGATTTACCCTTAGGTAAAAACTCCCGTATCTGTCCATTATGATTTTCATTAGTACCACGCTCATAAGATGAATAAGGGTGTGCGTAGTAAATATTTAAATGTTTTGATTCTAATTCAGATAACGATGCGAATTCTGAACCATTATCAGATGTTATACTCTTGAAGGTTGATTTCCCATATTGTTTAAAAAATATTCTTTAATGTCCGTAAAACACATTGTGCTGTTTTACCATTCATTTTACATATAATTGTATAACGTGTTTGTCGTTCTACTAACGTTAATAATAGAACTTCATTTTTCGTTTTCTTAAATAAGACCAAATCAATTTCCCAATGTCCAAATTCTGTACGATTATTCGCTACGGCTGGTCGATTTTCGATAGAGGTTCCCATGTTTTTCTTGTATGTTTTGGTGGGCTCTTTTTTCGGTCGTTTTCTAATGCTTACCATTTTGGGTAAAGCAATTGGTTTGATAGGGATAATACCTTAATGGACAAACGTATAAACCGTTTTCGTACAAGGGACTTTTTCATTAGGGTGATTTAGGCGATACCAATGTACAAAGGTATCAATACTGTGTATTCTGTATGTTTCAGTGACTGCCTGTTGTAAGTCTTTGAAAAATTGCTGACTAAATTTTTCAGTTAAATCATGATGATATTTATTTTGTTGCTTAGCTTTATAAATATGATGGCTTGTTTCAGCGTAATATTTTAGTTCGTCACGTTGAATACCATTTCGATGAACCATTTGATTAACGCTTCCTCGTTTGATTTCTCTATAGATTGTGGATACATTTCTTCCGAGTCGTTCAGCGATATATCGTATTGACTTCTTTTCGTTTAATAACGTTTCAATTTTTGTATGTTCAACCAATGATAGCTGTGTATATTGTTTTTTTGTGTTATAATTTATTTCAGACATGATAATGACCTTTCTAATGTTGTAGTGGATTTTAGTAAGTTAATTATCTGTCTTTTTTTGTCTACTTTTATATATAAAGTTTATACAAAATCGTGTTGGTGGATTATTCCCACCCACACGATTTATTATAGAGCCCATAAAATTAGGGTTGCTGGCTTATGCCAGCAACCCTAAAAATTATACAGCCGAAAATAACAAATCATCCTAGTGCTTCTTGCACTAGGATGATTTGTTATGTCAGACTGTTGACAATAGCGATAAAAAATCCAACGTATTTCTCCAGTTTTGAAAAATACGTTGGATTTTGCATTTAAAAATGATAAATAAAGAACTATATTGTAAAAAATGGCTATCTCTCGTGAGTAGGATTGCCATTTTTTTCATGTTTTGGGCAGCACAAGATAACCAAGTGTACTGCTGCATCTTGGCTACTCCTCTATATTGTGCAAACCGATACCCATGATTTTGTTTAGAGTCTGCAAAGCTACGCTCAATCGTTTCTTTCCGTCGTT
>NZ_WNJX01000049.1:0-6818 GCF_010892375.1 Granulicatella sp. zg-84
AGAAAGTGTGGTAATGATGGCAAGAAGGACACACCTGTCACCATGTCGAACACAGAAGTTAAGCTTCTTAGCGCCGAGGGTAGTTGGGGCATTGCCCCTGTGAGAGTAGGACGTTGCCACGCTTTTGGTTTATCCGCAATAGCTCAGTTGGTAGTAGCGCATGACTGTTAATCATGATGTCGTAGGTTCGAGTCCTACTTGCGGAGTTGGAGAATATTTGGATTCTGGAGAGTTGTCCGAGAGGCCGAAGGAGCACGATTGGAAATCGTGTAGGCGGGAAACTGTCTCAAGGGTTCGAATCCCTTACTCTCCGTTTTTTATTTTGTTATGGCCCGTTGGTCAAGCGGTTAAGACACCGCCCTTTCACGGCGGTAACACGGGTTCGAGTCCCGTACGGGTCATTAGTTGGAGGTTTAGCTCAGCTGGGAGAGCACCTGCCTTACAAGCAGGGGGTCAGCGGTTCGATCCCGTTAACCTCCACTTTCTCATATTATTGTGGTTCCGTGGTGTAGGGGTTAACATGCCTGCCTGTCACGCAGGAGATCGCGGGTTCAAATCCCGTCGGGACCGTATGGTTCAGTAGCTCAGTTGGTAGAGCACTTGATTGAAGCTCAAGGTGTCGGCAGTTCGACTCTGTCCTGAACCACTTTTATTTCTTAATATGGAGGGGTAGCGAAGTGGCTAAACGCGGCGGACTGTAAATCCGCTCCTTAGGGTTCGGCAGTTCGAATCTGCCCCCCTCCATTAAAAGTATTTAAACTACCTAGGGGTATAGTTTAAAGGTAGAACAAAGGTCTCCAAAACCTTTGGTGTGGGTTCGATTCCTGCTACCCCTGTTTACTAGTATTATGGCGGTCGTGGCGAAGTGGTTAACGCTCCGGATTGTGGCTCCGGCATTCGCGGGTTCGATTCCCGTCGATCGCCCTTTTTATTGGGGTATAGCCAAGCGGTAAGGCAACGGACTTTGACTCCGTCATTCGTTGGTTCGAATCCAGCTACCCCAGTTTGTTTTATGGCGGTATAGCCAAGTGGTAAGGCACGGGTCTGCAAAACCTTGATCACCGGTTCAAATCCGGTTACCGCCTTTGCACAAGTTTTATGATAAGCCGGCGTGGCGGAATTGGCAGACGCGCTGGACTCAAAATCCAGTGCCCTCACGGGCGTGCCGGTTCGACCCCGGCCGCCGGTATTGTTTATACGACAAGGTTTGTGCGACTTTGTTTATACGTTGAGAAGCGTAAAAATCAACGTAAAGTTTCTTAAAATTTCTTATGGTGAGAAATTTTAGTACAAAAGGTCTAGCTTATCAGCTAGGCTTTTTTGCTTACTTGGATATAAATGTGAATAGGTATCAATCGTAGTCGCAATAGATGCGTGACCTAGTCGTTCTTTTACGATATGATAATCTTCCCCTTGATTGATAAGTAAAGAAGCATGAGAGTGTCTAAAATCATGAATACGAATACGTTTAATATTTGTATCGCGAGTTAGAACTTTTTTATATATTTTTTCAATACTATTTTTACCGATTTCTAAAAGATTAGATTGAATACATTGTAGGTCAGATGAATTGTTTATATAGTCTTTTAAAATTTCTGATTGCTTGTCTTTCCAGTTCTTTAACTCATTAAGTAATTTAGAATTGATAGAAATAATACGATCTGAAGTTTTTGTTTTTGTTGTTCCAATAATATTTTTTCCATTTTGTCGATAAACGGTTTTATTTATTGTGATTGTTGCATTTTGAAAGTTAATATCTGACCATTTAAGTGCAAGAGCTTCTCCTAATCTCATACCTGTAAAATAAAGAAGTGTGAAGAATAATTCCATATTGTATTCATCTTCTTGAAAAAGAGATTTGAAATGGAGAAATTCTTCTAGTGTCCAATATTGGATAGAGGATTTAGTTGTTGGAAGCTTTTTTAAAAGTGTCATAGGATTGGATTGGTAATATCCTTTTTTAACACCAATATCTAAAATCTTTTTTAATAGTATCATGATTTTATTGATACTATTATTATTTAATGTTCTATCTTTAAATTGCCGATGAGATTTCTTTTTAAGATGCTCTCTAAAATCGTATATATCGTCATAAGTAATTTTTTTAATATCGGTATTTTTAAAATAGGGGAATATATGACGATTATAATTATTTTCTTGAGTTGTGATATAGCTTAGTTTTCTATTATTTATCATATCCTCCTTTTTTAGTAAGTGATAAAGTGGGTCGATTTGTACGGATTTTCCGTATCTGTTTTCGTGTAATTCAACAATACGTAGATGTTGTTCGATATTGATAGCTTCTTGTTTGGTTCGTATTCCTTTACGGACAATTCTTTTTTGTTTACCAGTTACAGAGTTGTATCCTCCGCTTACATCTACGGTATATGTTCCATTTATTTGTTTTTTTATTGTCATAGTGTCTATCCTTACATAGAAGAAATTCTAAACAATGACATTCTCAATTTGCAGAAAGAAAACATGTTTAGAATTTCTTCTAAACTTAGTTTTCTTTTTTGATTTCGTATCCAAGAATAGTTTCAGCAACTTTAATTGGAATAGTTCCCACTCGTTTGTTATTGTACAAAGAAAAACCTTTTTCGACAAGTAGTTGTTTTCCTTGTCGAATAATTTTTTTTGCAGTTGTAGGAGTGTATCCTAAATGAATAAGTTCGTCTTTGGTAATGGTAATATAATTCATGAGTGTTTCCTTTCGTTAGGTTTAAAAATTTAAAAGATAGACTAGGTAGTCTTTTTATACATTTTTGGTTTTCATAGGTTCGATAATTTTATCGAATAGTTTTTGTTCATCATGTACATAGATAGGGTTTTCATAAAATGGATTTTTTTGTTTTTTATCTTGAATGGGAATATATGTTTTTGTTCTAGGTTCAAAGGTAGATGAATAAATATAATGTTTATCAATGTATAGGGTTAATCCAATACGCCTCTCTAGTTGTTCAAAGCTATCAATACGAGGGTTCCCTTTTTTCTTAGTAAGGATTTCAGAATATAATTCATAAGGAGAATAAGGACTGGTAATAAAAATCATTTTTGCACTAAGTGCTTTATCAAAAAAACGAACAGGAACCATAACATTAAAATTATACGGGTCTAAAATTTTTAGTAGGTCATCATAGCTAAATGTTTCAGGGCGCAGTTCGTCAATAATAACAATGGGTTCATTTTGATAGTCTTGAAAAGGGTCTTTACTTGAACCTGTTGTAAAGTAGGTGTGAAATGTTTTGTTTGCATAGTTAGTAGCTAATCTAGTTTTACCTGTTCCGGATTTTCCGTAAATATAAATAATTTCTTTATGAAGTTGATTATTTGTCATTTCTTTGATATAAGACTCTAAAAGAACTTCTTGTCGTTTTAACATAACGGTTTTTATACGACTAGCTGCTTTAGCATATTGACTACCTGTCAAAATATTTTCTACTTCTTTAAGAGTTATATCTCCGTCATATAAGAGGTCTAATAATTCATTGATTAGTTCACTGTCTTTCATTTGAGCTTTACGAGTAACATTTTTGGTAATTTGTTCAATTTTTTCAGTGAAATCAAAATTACTAAAAACATCTTCTAAGGGATACTGGTATTTATCTGAAGCATTTGTTGTTCGATGTACGAGATAACTATATCCATTGTTTGGGTTTTTGAAAAATTCTAATCTTTCGGTTTTAGCATTTTTTCGTAGTCCCTCTTTTTCATCAATTTCCCAAGCAATACTTTTAGGACTTCTTGCATGTGAGAAATAGAGCATGAGGTGTAAATGAGGTTCAACAGGCTTTCCGTCGTCATCTACATCTTTATCGTGTAAGATAGATGCCCAATATTTTGGTTCAACAGCATTTACAATTCGTTTTGTTTCACGTTTCCAATCTTTGTCTTTTAGTAAACGAATTTGTTGTGTATACATGACAGAGCGTACACGGGGTTCTTTTGTTTCAGTTTCTGTTTGTTTAGTCATATAATGATACCTTTCTTGTTTTTATGACACAGTTGCACAGCAACGATTTGCGTGACAATGCCAAGACCTGTCACGCAAAAATGTAGTATATAAATAATGAATACATCCTAATTTGTTTCTATTTAACACAGTTTTGTAAATAGAAAGAAGATGTAGCCCATTTAGTTTTCAACAATGGGCTACATCTTCTTTATTTGTTATTTTCGTTCCCGTAGCACCATAGGTGGCTGTTAGTGGTTCTATAAGAGTAATATCTGAGAAAGTATAGTCAGTATCTAATTGATGAAGTTTTTCTTTTATTTTTTGAAAGTTGCTTTTCCAAATTTCTTCAACTTGCATAGGTACATTTAAAGATATAGTAAAGATTGCCTGTTGATTAAAGTATTCAATTTGAATGGTACTTCTGACACGATTTGCGATTGAATAAATCTTATCTTGACTACTTTGTGGTATGTTGTGGTTGAGAGATTTACTTGATGTCAGAAATCGACAATAATTTTTTATGCGAATGGTTGCAGCAAGTGATTTTAAACTATTTTTTATTGTATCTTTGATTAACTTTCGATAACAATATTCAAAAATAAAGCAACTCACTAAGAGTATGTATACACATATGTTTAGAACGTCTTGTATGAGTAAGATATTTGTAACTATTTTAGTTAAAACAGGAAGTGGAGAAGAATTTTTTACGAACTGAAAAAATCCTTCAAGAATGAAATTGACAACTAAAATAATTATTGTTTTGGTAAAAAAATTGTATTTATTCAAGGTTGTTCTCCCTTTCTTTTTTATACGTTGGTGTTAGTAGAGGCATAATATGATTATCATTTTTTCCGTTAACCAATTTAATGATGCCTGTTCCGTGCCCTATTGGTACAACAATATTATCAACATGAGCATTCGGTAATAAAAATTGAGTTGTGTTACTGTTGATTTCCCCTAAGATAACGGAACAGTTGATTTGTTCACGAACAGCTAGGTTACCTCCAAAAGCTGGAGCATCAAAACGTTGAGATATTAGAATAAGAGATGTTTTCGTAGCACGTCCAAGAAGTGCGATAGTGCCTAAGAGTTGAGCGAACGTTTCACGTGCTTGTTTAGGGCTTCCTTGAACAAGTGCTAAAAGTTCGTCTATGATAATATACGAGCGTTTAAAATTAGCTTTAGGATTTTTGAGTAGCATTTCTTGTCGCTCGTATATCATATTGATAGCACGTCCTAAAAGTTCGTTAACATCTGTTATAAAACTATTTAGATTTGAACCACGGTGAGGAGAAAGAGTTTCTAATCTCAATTCTTTTCCAAGGATAAAAATATCTGCCATTTTTGGGTCAACTAACACAATTTGGTCGGTAAAGGAATGAAGACAGCGGATTAAATATTCTACAAAGTACGATTTTCCGGAACCACTTGATCCGCTAATAGCCATATGTACAACTTCATTCATGTTTAAGGAAACGTTATTTGCCATGATAGGAATTTTTTCTTCTTTTACAGATGTTTCTATAAACCGATTTAGTCGCTCAATTTCTAACCTAGTAGGGATGCCGTCTATCCAAGGAAAAAAGAAAGCACGAGCTAGATTAGGGTTTTTTACGTTGTATGGTGTAAAATAAGCGTTATTTTGTACGAGTAAAGTTTTATAGGGATAGAGGACAGCAGAACAGATATCTGCGATTTGGAAATAGAGTTTTCTGTCAATCGGATAGGAAACAGGCAAATGAGGAATGAAGAAAAATCCTTTGTCATTTTTTTCTAACTGAATGCTGTATGAGTTGGTATAGCTGTTCTCTCCATTTAAAGGCAAGGCGGTGTTTAAAATTTTTGTTAGATAATTGGCAGATGCTGAACTAAGATTTTGTAGAGTATCTCTTGAGTGCATATACATATCCTTTCTTTATAATATTCTTATGGTCTATCATTATCACTATTATCATCTAATCGTTTATCACTATCTCTATGTCAAACTAGGCTTTTTCGATGCCGGTGGCACGGAAATAAATTTTGTTGTTGATTTGAATGGCTTCTAAGTTTTCAAAGATAACTTCATCACCAATCTCTAATTCTCTTAAGTCTGGTTTGTCTTCGGCGTTGAATTTTATTTTAAAAGGATTATCTTCTCTTGTAGCACACCAAACTTGATATCCTGTGATTTCATCCGTTACTTTGCCGTCAACATATTTTTTTTGTGGGACGACGTGTGGACCGACTAAGTAAAGGCTCAATCCGTTTAATGCTTCATTTGCTAGTGTTTTGGTATAATTGTTTTTTTTGTTCATTTTTTTACCTGCTTTCGTTTTATTTTATTTTTTTTTTATCTTGTGCTTCCCCAAAAAAAGCCCCCGTAATATTTGCTTTTTTTTTTTTTTGAGGGGGCTTTGAATTATTAAATTTGTGTTACAATTTCAAGGAAACACTTGACAAGAATTGTAAAAGTAGACTATATTCTAATTAGAGATAGGATAAACGGTTAGATGATAAGTGATAACTTTGAAATAAATATAATATTTCAAGGTTAAGAAGGGGTGTGGGGGAACCCCATTATATGTGTGAAAGACGTACGTCTTTCACACCGAAATACAGCAAAATTTGAAAACGTATACAAAATATAAATGAAAAAGTGAATTAACATGGGTATCACGTTAATTCACTTTTTATGTTTCTATCAAGAATGATTTATTCTATATTTTTTGGCTCTATAATAAATCGTGTTGGTGGGAATAATCCACCAACACGATTTTGTATATAAAAGTGGACAAAAAAAGAGAAATACCTGTATGATTAAATCACCACAATTAAACAAGGAGGTATTTCTCATGGATTATTATACAAAAAAATTATTGAC
>NZ_WNJX01000050.1:0-6775 GCF_010892375.1 Granulicatella sp. zg-84
TTAAATCGTGAATTAACAAAACACAGAGTGCATGTAATGAAAGCTTTACATCAGAACAATCGCCGTTTATACAACAAAATGAAACGTTATTGGAAGTTGTTTTTAAGTAACACAGATACCCTAAGTAGTTATCCTTATCACCGTTTTCCACTGTTTGATTGGATGACGCATACACAAGGGATAGTCGATTATTTATTGGAACAAGTCCCCGAACTACGAGCTACATACGATGTCGTTCATCAATTAAGAGATGCTTTACATAATAGAGATTTTGACCGATTTGAAGAAATACTCATATGGGCTAAACAGGAAGCTATTTCTCCTGGTTTACGTAGAGTATTAAGAACGTTCAAAGGGTATTTACCCTATATTAAAAACACCTTTATCTACCATCATTTGACTAACGGTGCACTTGAAGGTATCAATCATAAAATTAAAGTACTTAAGAGAAATGCCTATGGTTATCGTAACTTTTCACATTTTAGAAATCGTATTTTATTCATGTGTAAGTTATATGTACCATATACCGTGCCATCTACTTCACTAGTTGCTTAATAGTTTAAGTCAAAAGTGACGTACGAATAACTCCTTCCCCGCACAACGTAGGGGAAGAGACATGTATCGTGTACATGTCGGTGAGCCGTACATCACTTTGTGACTTAAAATAAAAAGATAGTGACGTAACATTCATTACATCACTACCTTTTATGAGTCATCAACCCTATTTGACATAGAGCCGTAAAAACTAATTTTCCACTACCTTTGTTCTATTTTATAATTTTTGTTCTAATTCTGCTTTTAAATCTTCAAAACCAGGTTTCCCTAATAATGCAAACATATTTTTCTTATATGCTTCAACTCCTGGTTGGTCAAATGGATTAACACCATTTAAATAACCTGAAATAGCCACCGCAATTTCAAAGAAATACATCAAATATCCTAATGTATAAGCACTTGTATCTGGAATTGTAACCAATAGGTTTGGAACACCTCCGTCAGTATGAGCCAATAATGTACCCTCATAAGCTTTTGTATTCACAAAGTCTACTTCTTTTCCTTGCAAATAACCTAATCCATCTAAATCTTCTTCGGTCACTGGGATTGTAACAGATCGTCTTGGTTTATCTACTTTAATAACTGTTTCAAACAAGTTACGTTGTCCCTCTTGAATGTATTGTCCCAATGAATGTAAATCTGTTGAGAAGTTTGCACTAGATGGGTAAATGCCTTTTTGGTCTTTTCCTTCTGACTCACCAAATAATTGTTTCCACCATTCAGAGAAATATTGCAAACTTGGTTCATAGTTAATTAACAACTCTGTCACTTTACCTTTACGGTATAAAATATTACGAATTGCTGCATATTGATACGCTTCATTTGTTTCTAAAGCATCCTCTTGATAATCTAACATTGCTTGCTTAGCACCAGACATCAGTCCGTCAATATCAGCACCTGTCACAGCTATTGGTAATAATCCCACAGGCGTTAGAACTGTGAAACGTCCACCTACACTATCCGGAATAACAAATGTTTCATAACCTTCTGCATCAGCTTCATGTTTCAATGCACCACGTGCGGCATCCGTTGTAGCATAAATGCGTTTTTTTGCTTCTTCTTGTCCATATTTTTTTATCAATAACTCTTTAAATACACGGAAAGCAATCGCTGGTTCGGTTGTTGTACCAGATTTAGAAATCACATTCACAGAAAAATCTCTATCACCAATAATATCAATTAAGTCATATAAATAGGTTGAACTAATACTATTTCCTGCAAAGAATACTTGTGGTGTTTTACGGTTCGGGTCTAAATTATAAAAACTGTGATTTAAGAAATCAATGGCTGCTTTAGCACCTAGATATGAACCTCCAATACCAATCACAACTAAAACATCTGAATCAGATTGAATTTTTTTAGCAGCTTCTTTAATACGTGCAAATTCTTCTTTATCGTATGTTTCTGGTAAATCCACCCAACCTGTAAAATCAAACCCTGCGCCTGTTTTTTCACGTAAATCTTTATTTGCTGTTGATACAGCTGATTGTAAATAACGTAATTCATGCTCTCCAAAGAAAGAGAGTGCTTTTTTATAATCAAATGTTATATGTTTTCCCATGTTTCTACCTCCATTATTCTTGATGTGTCTGTTGATTGATTAACTCCTGAGCTTCATCAATCCATTCAGGTAATTTTTGACGCAGTGTTTCAAATCCTAATTGATTAGTATAAACATCACGCCGTCTTTTTTTTCGTACCACTTGCTTAGGAACCGGAATTTTTTCTAACGCACGTAACGACAAACTAATTTTCTTTGTATATTCATCAACATCAATGACCATGGCACGTACCGTTTGCCCCAAAGTCAAAAAACCTTGTACATTTTGTATATATCCATGTGTACATTCTGAAATATGAATTAAACCTTGTTCGTCCTGGCCAAGACTAACAAAAATTCCATAAGGTTGAACCCCTGTCACTGTCCCTTCTATAATGTCACCAATTTTATACATAGGCAACACCTTATAATTCTTCAATAGATAAAATGGCAATATCTTCTAACGGTCTATCTTGAGCGCCTGTTTTTGCTTGTTCAATAGCATACACAACATCCATGCCACTTTTCACTTGCCCAAAAACAGTATGTCTTTGATCTAACCAAGGTGCCCCACCATTTTTAGCGTATTCTTCAATCGCTTCTTTTGGCCAACCTCCTTTTTCTAATTGTGATAACATATGTGCCGGCACATGTTTAGCTGTAACAATAAAAAATTGACTCCCATTAGTATTTGGTCCAGCATTTGCCATAGATAATGCTCCATTAAAATTAAATGCGTCTAAAGAAAACTCATCCTCAAATTTTTCTCCATAAATCGATTCACCACCCATACCTGTTCCAGTAGGATCTCCTCCTTGAATCATAAAGTCTGAAATAACTCGATGGAAAATAACACCATTATAATAACCTTGTTTTGCTAAACCTACAAAGTTCGCTACTGTTTTTGGCGCAACATCTGGAAATAAGCGTAAAACAATATCTCCTTTGGTTGTTTTCATCAACACTTGTATTTCATTTTGTGTTTGTGTTTCTAATTGTGGATAATTTGTCATCTATCTCGCTCCTTATCATTCTCATATCTCATATATCATACCTAATTTTAAAAGATTTTTCATCTTTTTTTATTTCTTATGACAAAAAAACTCTCTATAAAGTCATACGGCTTTATAGAGAGTTCTATTATTTTCTTTTAAATAAGGATTTTAAAGAAAGAAACGGTACATTTTTGACGATTTTATCATTACCTAAATATTCACGCATAATTTTTAATGCTTTGCCTGCATCTTTGACAACAAAGTTAAAACTACCATTTTTCTTAGTGTCAACAAAAAAGCCACGAATATAACGATTATTGAAATACAGTTGAGCTCTTACCTTATCAATTTCTTGCCATGGAATTTGCACAAAATCATTCGGATTTTTTTCATAATAAAACTCAATCGCTTTATCACCAATTAAAATGGAACCATTTTTAGCTGTAATGCCACTGTGAAAAGAATTTGCTTTTGTTGTAAAATCTACTTTTGTATTTTGTGATACGACCATTTCATATTATCCTTTCATGTCTTAGAAAATACCTACTAAATGTCCTAAGATACCCACAATAAATAATCCGAAGATGATAAGAATTGGGTTTACTTTTTTCTTCAATAACCACATACACAAGAACGTTAATAATAACGCTGCAAAACCTGGAATTAACTGATTCAAGTTATCTTGTAATGTTGTGACTTTTTCTGGAGAAATTGCTTTTCCACTTGCCACTTCTCCTAAAATTTGTTGTAATTGTTCACTAGTAATGTTACCTTTCGGGAACTCCACATACGCTCCTTCAGATAATTTTACTGTTGATACTACCATTGGGAAGTTAATAGACGTCCAACGTTGTACTAAAATCCCCATAACAAACATCCCTAAAATAGATGCTCCTTTTGTAATAGTTTGTAATAAACCACCAGATAAATCTTTTGTGATTTCTGAACCTTGTTTATACCCAAACTCTTGTGTATACCATAAGAACGATACACGAATAACATTCCATACGATAAAGAAGAATAATGGGGCAATAATAGAGCCACCAGTTGCCAATGATGCTGCAATCGCACCTAAAATTGGACGTACTGTAAACCAGAATACTGGATCACCAATACCTGCTAAAGGTCCCATCATACCGACTTTAACCCCTTGAATAGCAGAATCATCAATACTTGCACCATTTGCACGCTCTTCTTCTAAAGCTAATGTTACCCCTAAAATTGGTGCTGCAATATATGGATGTGTATTGAAAAACTCTAAGTGACGTTTTAACGCTGCTGAACGTTCTTCTTCTGTGGTATATAATTTTTTCAAAGCAGGAATTAAAGCGTATGCCCAACCACCATTTTGCATACGTTCATAGTTCCAAGAACCTTGTAAAAGTTGTGAACGAAGCATAACATGACGACGGTCTTTTTTTGTTAATGTTACTTTATTTTCTGTCATACTCTATACCTCCTCTTAATAATCATTCAAAATATCGCCTAAAGGATCACCAGAAACTTGTGAACCACCTGCACCGCTATTCCCACCATTTTTAGATAAATTCAAGTAGATAATAGCTAGTGCTAGACCGATAATACCTGTTGCAATCAAAGTCAATTCGTTTAATGGTGCTAATGCAAATCCTAGGAAGAAGAATGGCCATACTTCTTTTGTTGCCATTAAGTTAATAACCATTGCATACCCTACAGCTACAACAAATCCTCCACCGATTGCCATACCTTCAGTAAACCATGCTGGTAGTGAACCTAATACATCTTTTACTGTTTCAGAAGGTACAAATAGTAATAATCCTGACGGTATCATTACACGTAATCCTTGACCTGCTAAGGCAATTAAATGCCACATTGTTACGCCTCTAAAATTACCTTTTTCTGCAGCTTTATCTGCTTGGTGAACAAGTACAACAGAAACAGTTCTCATCACCATTGTTAACACTAGACCAACTGTTGCTAATGTAATCGCTGAAGCAATCGCTACTTGGCGTCCTGCTACATCAAAATTACCTGCTTTTACATAAATAATCGCTGAAGCAACAGAAGCAAACGCTGCGTCTGGTGCAATAGCAGCACCAATATTAGACCAACCCATTGCAATAAATTGTAATGCCCCACCTAAAATAATACACTCACTTAAATGTCCTGTTGCTAATCCAACTAATGAACACGCAATAATCGGTTGATGAAATTGAAATTGGTCTAAAACACCTTCCATACCCGCCAAAAATGCTACAACGAGAACTAAAATTGTTGAAATTACATTAAATTCCATAATTTCCTCCTATTATAATGATAAGCCTTCAGATGCTTTAGCAGAAATCAATTTAAATAAATCTGCTTGTTTATCTGCTGGAACTTTTCTAACATCAAATTTAACACCTAAATCAGCTAATTTTTTATACGTGTTAACATCTTCTTGATCAACTGATAACGAACTGCTAATAAGCACTTTTCCAACAGAGTGCGCCATTGACCCAATGTTTAATTCTTTAATATCGACACCTTGTTCAACAACTGCTAGCACATCTTGTGGATTTTCAAATAATAATAATGCCTTTGTGTCACCAAAACGTGTATCTTTTGTGACTTCTACTAATTTTTTCAACGGAATAACATGTGCTTTTACACCCGGAGGGGCAGCTTGTTCAATCAGTTTTTTGCGTAACTCATCTTGAGATACTTTATCAGATACAACAATAATACGATCAGGGTTCGTTGTTTTTGTCCATGTTGTTGCAACTTGTCCGTGTAATAAACGCGTATCGACACGAGCAAGAACAAATTTAATATGTCCATCACCTAGTACCGTCCCTTCAGGAATAGCTCCTAGACGTTCTTCTTTTTGTGCTACTGGTTGTTGTTCAACAACTGGTTGTAGCTCTTCAGGTTTTACTTTTACAGCTTCTTGAGCTGTTGGAAGAATCGCTTTAGCAATATCATGAGCTTTTGTCATTGTAAAACGACTTGCATAGCTTTCCATTAACATTGGTAAATTTAAGCCTGCAACAATTGCTCTTGTTTCTGGGGATTCTTCAAACAAAATATTTGCTTGATTAAATGGGCTACCACCCCATAAATCCACTAAAAACAACACTTCTTCAGTGTCAAATTTAGCCATTGCTTCACGAAGTTTTCGTTGCAAATCTTCAGGTCCCTCACTCGGCATAAATGCAACTGCTTCAACTTGTTCTTGTTCACCAAAAATCATTGATGCAGATTGTTTTATTCCTAATGCAAATTCTCCATGACTTGCAATAATAATACCTACCATCAAAATACCTCCTTTGATTTTTCTTCTGAAATTATAAATAATTTCTATTTCAGAATATCAAAAAGAATACGAATGTAAATAGTTTTTTTTATTCAATGCTCTAGAATGATAAAATGATGAGAGAAAAGTAACAGAGTACCGTAAAATCACTGTTAAATAAATGAATTCAGAAAATGGCACGTCCTATTTTCTGAAAAGTTGATATATTAAAACCGCATAAAATCAACGTTTTGTGTATTTTTTCTCAAATTTTATTGGCTCTATAATAAATCGTGTTGGTGGGAATAATCCACCAACACGATTTTGTATATAAAAGTGGACAAAAAAAGAGAAATACCTGTATGATTAAATCACCACAATTAAACAAGGAGGGGTATTTCTCATGGATTATTATACAAAAAAATTATTGAC
>NZ_WNJX01000004.1:0-79209 GCF_010892375.1 Granulicatella sp. zg-84
GTTTCCCGTCAAGGCACACTTTGTTTTTCGCCTTGACTAGAAAACCTTTGTTTTTATTGTTTGGTTATTAACCCCGCAAAAGAGAAAGTAATTATCTGTTTTTTTGCACTTTACTTTACAATTGGAGAAGAAATAATTTGACAAGAATAGCCAATATGCTATATACTTTTGTCATACATTAAAAATTTATGAAAGAAACAAGTAGTTTTATAGTTTATATTTTAAGAGATGCTTTGGTTGGTGCAAAAAGCAAGTGGCTATAAAATCAAGACATTCTGGAAATTGGTAATGCAAAGTTACTACGGATAGCGTCCGTTATACGCTCGAGAAAAGCACATGCTTTTAAATAAAGGTGGTACCACGTTTTCTAACGTCCTTACTAGTTCAACTAGTAAGGACGTTTTTATTACAGCCGTAGGAGCAAAGCGACGTACAGATGTAATATGGGACGGAACGAGGCATTAATGTATTTCGATAGAAATACGCCCGCCGAGAGAGTACCAATCCTTGAAAAAGCCGTAGGAGCAAAGCGACGTACGTTGAGTAAGGAAACTACGGAGCGAAGCTCCCTAGTACGACATTCGTAGCCAGCAAGCTGTAACGACTGTCGCATATGGGACGGAACGAGGCAACAATGTATTTCGATAGAAATACGCCCGCCGAGAGAGTACCAATCCTTGAAAAAGCCGTAGGAGCAAAGCGACGTACGTTAAGTAAGGAAACTACGGAGCGAAGCTCCCTAGTACGACATTCGTAGCCAGCAAGCTATAACGACTGGCACAATAGACAATCTATTGTAAGTCAGTACACTATTTATATTTGTAAAGTAGAAAAGAAAGGAAGTAGATAAAATATGATACAAAAACCAAAAGGAACGGCAGATTTATTACCAGTTAATAATCCTTTGTGGCACTATTTAGAAGAAACAACACGTATTTTAATGTCTGATTATCAATTTTCTGAAATGAGAACACCATTATTTGAAAATTATGAGTTATTTGCTAGAAGTTCTGGAGAAACGAGTGATATTGTATCAAAAGAAATGTATGATTTTTACGATAAGGGAGATAGACACATCGCACTACGTCCAGAGGGGACAGCACCGGTTGTGCGTGCTTATATTGAAAATAAATTATATGGGAATGAGCATGCAAAACCATTAAAAGTGTTCTATATGGCACCGATGTTTCGATATGAACGTCCACAGGGTGGACGTATGCGTCAATTTCATCAAATTGGGACTGAAGTTTTTGGAAGTACCAATCCAGCAACAGATGTCGAAACGATTGCATTGGCGTGGGATTTATTTAAAGAATTGGGTATTCAAGATGTGAAATTGGTTATCAATTCTTTAGGTAAAACGGAGGATAGACAACGCTATCGTCAAGCGTTAATTGATTATTTAACACCGTTAAAAGATCAATTAAGTCATGATTCACAAACTCGCTTAGAAAAAAATCCATTACGTATTTTAGATAGCAAAGACGAAAAAGATAAAGCTATTGTAGCAAATGCTCCAAGTATTTTAGACTTTTTATCTCCAGAAGCACAAGAGCATTTTGATAAAGTACAAGCTCTACTCAATGGTCTAAATATTCCGTTTGAAATTGATGCAAATATGGTACGTGGATTGGACTACTATCAAGATACAATTTTTGAAATGATGACAAATTCAGCTGTTTTTGGAGCACAAACAACCATTTGTGGAGGCGGTCGTTATGACGGATTAGTAGAAGCTCTAGGTGGTCCACAAACATCAAGTTTTGGCTTTGGTATTGGCATGGAGCGTCTTGTATTGTTGATGGAAAGTCAAAAAGTTGAGGTACCCAACTTACAAGAATTAGATATTTTTGTGATTGGTATGGGAGAAGAAACATCTGTTGAAACATTGAAATTAACACAAGCGGCAAGACAAGCAGGATATTCAGCAGATAGAGATTATTTAGATAGAAAATTTAAAGCACAGTTTAAACTTGCAGATAAATTAGGTGCAAAAGTTGTTCTTATTGTTGGAGAAGAAGAATTACAAAAAGGAACAGCAAAACTTAAAGTGTTTAAAACAGGTAAAGAAGTAGAAGTACCATTGACTGATTTATACGATAATTTTGAAACAGTGTATCGTATGAATACAATGGATACGTCGGTTTTAGATGAATATTTTAATCAATAGGAGAGGTATATGAGAACAAATTATTGTGGCATGATAACAGAAAAGTACGTCAACCAAACAGTAACCGTACAAGGTTGGGTTGCTAGACGTAGAGATTTTGGTGGTCTATTATTTATCCATTTACGTGATAGAGAGGGGATTGTACAAGTTGTGTTTAATGCTGAAACACAACCAGAGATATTTAAACTTGCAGAAAAATTACGTTCAGAATATGTTGTGGAAATTACAGGAGAAGTTGTTTTACGTGAAGAACAACAAATCAACGATAAAATGAATACCGGTAAAATTGATATACATGCACATGCTCTAACAATTTTATCAACAGCAACAACACCGGCTATTCCAGTAGAGGACGGCTATAACACATCAGATGAATTACGAATGCAATATCGTTATTTAGATTTACGCCGTACAAGTATGTTGCATAATTTACGTTTACGTCATCAAGTGACAAAATCTATTCGTGAGTCATTGGATAATGCAGGATTTATTGATGTTGAAACACCGTATTTAACAAAATCAACACCAGAAGGAGCAAGAGATTATCTTGTACCATCTCGTGTGAATAGCGGTTCATTTTATGCGTTACCGCAATCTCCTCAGTTGTTTAAACAGCTATTGATGGGTGCAGGATTAGATAAATATTATCAAATTGCACGTTGTTTCCGTGATGAAGATTTAAGGGGAGATAGACAACCAGAGTTTACACAAGTCGACTTAGAAACAAGCTTTTTATCAGCAGAGGAGATTCAACAAACTGTTGAAAATATGTTGCAAAAAGTGATGAAAGATACATTGAATATTGATGTAACAACATCATTTCCACGTATGTCGTATGCAGAGGCAATGAACAGATACGGAAATGACAAACCGGATACACGCTTTGCATTAGAATTGATTGATATTGCTTCAGTTGCTCAAAAAGTTGAGTTTGGTGTTTTCCAAAATGCCCTAGCAAATGGAGGACAAGTAAAAGCATTGAACTTAAAAGGTCAAGCAAGTGCCTATTCACGTAAAGACGTTGATAAATTGGGTGAGTTTGTTGCAAGATATGGAGCAAAAGGCTTGGCATGGACAAAAGTTGAAAATGGTGAATTTACAGGTGGTATTGCCAAATTTATCAATGATGTAAAAGAGGAATTATTATCTGTTGTGAATGGAGAAGACGGTGACATTTTATTCTTCTGTGCTGATAAACCGAGTGTGGTGGCACAATCATTAAGTGAATTACGTTTGAAATTAGGACGTGACCATGATTTGATTGATACATCAGCGTTTCATTTCTTGTGGATCGTGGATTGGCCTTTATTGGAATACGATGAAGATAATCAACGTTATGTTGCGATGCATCATCCATTTACAAGACCAAAAGCAAGTGATATGGATAAATTGATAACAAATCCTGCAGATGTGATGGCAGAGGCGTATGATATTGTTTTGAATGGATACGAAATTGGCGGTGGCTCATTGCGTATTTATACACGGGAAATGCAAGAAAAAATGTTTGATGTATTAGGATTTACAAAAGAAGAAGCAGAACAACAATTTGGTTTCTTATTGGGAGCTTTAGATTCAGGATTTCCTCCTCATGGTGGATTGGCACTTGGCTTGGACAGATTGGTTATGTTATTGGCAAAAGAGAATAATATTCGTGAAGTAATTGCTTTCCCTAAAAATGGTAAAGCGATTGATCCAATGACAGAGGCACCAAGTGAAGTAAGTACAGCTCAATTACAAGAATTATCGCTATCTATTTTAGAAAAATAATATTGTGAAAATCATGTTGATAAACGTATTTGTCAACATGATTTTTTTATTTTTGACGTAAGCATTTTTATTTACCAACTATTTTGATTGTGGTATGCTAATAAAAAATAAGAAAAGAAAGAGTGAAAAAAATGGTTTTATCATTAACAGATGCAACATTTGAAAAAGAAACAGAAAAAGGTCTTGTTTTAGTTGATTTTTGGGCAACATGGTGTGGTCCTTGTCGTATGCAAGCACCAATTATTGATGCTTTAGATGAAGAATTGGGTGATAAAGTAACATTTGCAAAAATGGATATTGACGAAAATCCAGAAACAGCAAAAGAATTACGTATTATGAGTATTCCAACACTTCTCATCAAAAAAGACGGTGTGATTGTTGACCAACTTGTTGGTTTACATCAAAAAGGACACTTAGAAGAAATTTTAGAAAAATATATGTAAGATATATAACCCCCCGTTAAGCACCTTATGTGCTTAGCGGGGGGTTAATAAATTGATAAAATAAGAAATACCGATATAAATACGGTTAACTGGATTTCTAATATAAAATCTTATTTAAATATCATATACATCAAAATAAATCTCACGTTGTCTATCCAATAAATATTTTGATGATAGTGGTTCACCAGTTGCATTTAAAATCAATTCATTTGGTTTTTTAGATGAACCGTATTGATGAATGTGATGCGTTAACCATTCTCGAATTGGTAAATAAACATCTTGTTTAAAGACGTCTTTCATACATAAATCTTTTTCCATTGCATGACGTAATTGTGCAGCGTACATGTATCCTAAAGCATAGGACGGGAAGTAACCGAATAGTCCACCGCTCCAATGAACGTCCTGTAAGACACCTTCTAAATCATCTTTTGGTATAATACCTAGATACTCTTCGTATTTTTCATTCCATACACGTGGCAATTCACTCACAGGAAGATTGTCATTAAACAACATTTTTTCAATTTCATAGCGAATAATAATGTGTAGAGGATAAGTTAATGTATCGGCTTCAATGCGAATAAAGGAAGATTGTGAATGATGTAGTCCTTTATAGAAAGTATCAAAGTCAATATCATCAAAAGTTCCCTCTGTAATGCTTTGGAATAGAGAATAGTTTTCTCTCCAAAAATCTTTGTCGCTACCAATCATCATTTCATAAAAGAGAGATTGTGATTCGTGTATTCCTGTACTCGTTCCATTAGTTAGTGGTGTATAGTCGAATTTAGCATCAATATTTTGTTCATAAATGCCATGTCCAGCTTCGTGGATAACACCAAATACAGCCATTTTAAAATCATGTTCGTTCCAACGTGTTGTGATGCGAACATCATTTCTGTTTAATTCTTGCATAAATGGGTGCGTTGTATCATCTAAACGTCCTTTGTTGAAATCATATCCAATTTTACGAGCAATTTCTCGAACAAATTTATCTTGTTGGTATTTTGGTACATGACGTGTTAAAAAGTCTGTTCTAGGTGGTGTTCCTTTTTCTTCTAATGTTTTACGAATATCAATTAAACCATTTCTTAATTCTGAAAATAAAATGTCTAATTTTTCAGTTGTCATACCTGGCTCGTGTTTATTTAATAAAACGTCATAAGGTGTTTTTTCATCTTTTTGCCATAGTGGAATAAATGAACGAATCATAGAGATACATTGTTCTAATACTGGTTCAAAGCGTTTAAAATCTTTGGCAAGACGTCCTTGATGCCAAGCATCTTCTGCTTTTGTGATGAGTTTTGCATATTCTGTATATTGTTCAACAGGAATCTTGTTGTTCAATTCATAATTTTCTTTGACTTTTTCAAAGAGTAACAAACCGTCTTTAGATAATTCATCTGTATGTTCTTCAAAATAAGTTAAGAATGACACTAGTTTTTCTGATATACTCATTTCAAAGGCTTTACCCGATATATAACCTTTAACCTCTGATCGAAATGATGTTGCTTCTTTTGGCATACCAGTGGATGTATCCCAGCCAAGTAATGATAATACTTCATTTAATAGGGCAATTTCCTTTAAATAATCACGAAATTCTTTTTCTTTTTGGTGCATACGTTATCTCCTTTTCTTTTTATGTTTATTATAGCGTAATTTAGACAGTGAATAAAGTCATTGATAATGATGTTCAAAATAAGAAGAGTAGTTTATAATAAGAGTGTCTTTATTGTAAACAAAGGAGAATATAATCATGAAATTAAAACAATTATGGTTTATCATGCTCGCATTTTTTTGTGTTGGTTGCCAAGTACAAACAAGCACACCAATACAAAACCAAGAACAAGTAACCTTAAAACGAGTGGTAGACGGAGATACTGTTATTTTCAATATTGATGGAAAAGAAACAAAAGTGCGTGTATTATTAGTCGATACGCCTGAAAGTGTAAAGCCAGATACACCGATTTATCCTTTTGGGAAAGAGGCGAGTGAACGAACAAAAGAATTGTTAAAAAAAGCCAAAATTATTTCTTTGGAATATGAAGAAACAGGCAAAAAAGAAGATAAGTACGACAGAGCGTTAGCGTATGTCTTTGTCGACGGGAAATTATTAGAAGAAATTCTTGTTGAAGAGGGTTTAGCACGAGTTGCTTTTTATAAAGGACAAGAAAAATATTTATCATTATTGAAAACAAAGCAAGAAGCGGCTAAGAAAAAGAAAATAGGAATATGGTCTATTGAGGGTTATGTAACAGAAAGAGGATATGTGTTAGATACAAAATAAAAAGAAAAGGGGGCGTATATATGATGTTGCTGACGACAACCGAACACGTAGTAGGATATACCATTCAAAAGTATTGTGATGTTGTATTTGGAGAAATGATGGGATTTGTTGAAGGCTTAGTCGATGTGGCAATGGACGAAACAGAATTATCAGATATTCGAGAAGCCGCGTATTTGGAAATGTGTATGAAAGCTAGTGATCTTGATGCGAATGGTATTATTGGTATTCGTGTCCATTATCAATTATTAGCGTGTGGAAAAGTGTTTGTGTCGTGCTGTGGCACGGCTGTGAAAATCGAAAAGGCTTAAAATCCTCGGATTTTAAGCCTTTTAAGCTATTGTTCCGTATTTTTTTTTGGTCTTAAACCCCAAAATTGAAAATAGTCTGTACGAATAGCTCCATTATATAATTTACGTTTTTTAGTTGCTTGTTGACCATAGTAAGTTTCGAAAGCTAAATCACTTGTTAAAATATACTTACTCCAAGTTGGTATGTGTGCATACGTTTGTCCCATTTGTTGATACAAGTGATGTACTTTATCTTCATCTAACAATCTATCACCATAAGGAGGATTTGAAATTAAAATACCGAACTCTTTTTTTGTTTTGAAATCTGATAATTGCATTTGTTTAAACTGAATATGCTCTGACACACCTGCTTTTTCAGCATTTCGTTTGGCAATCTCAATCATTGAGCCGTCAATATCAGTACCTGTAATATCAAGTGTGACATCTTTTTTGATTTGATTTTTGGCATCTTGTCGAACTTGTTCAAAAATATCATTATCAAAAATATCCCATGTTTCACACGCAAAATGACGATTTAATCCAGGAGCAATATTCAATCCTATTAGGGCTGCTTCAATCGGAATAGTACCTGATCCACATGTTGGGTCGTATAAAGGTCTGTCAGGGAACCATGTTGTTAATTGGATTAGTGCAGCTGCCATGTTTTCTTTTAAAGGGGCACCACCTTTTTCAGTACGATACCCACGTTTAAATAAACTAGATCCGGTTGTGTCTAATGTTAATGTGACGACATCTTTTAAAACAGATACTTCAATAGGGTAGACAGCACCTGTTTCGGCTAGTTTTGTTTTGCGATGATAGTAGTTAGAAAGTCTTGTAACAATCGCTTTTTTTGTAATAGATTGACAGCTAGGTACATGATGAAGTGTTGATTTAACAGATTTTCCAGAAACAGGAAAATTAGCGTCTAAAGGTAACATATCTTCCCAAGGAAGTGCTTTTGTTTTTTCAAATAATTCATCAAATGTACGTGCTTTAAATGTTCCAAAAATAATTTTAATACGGTCAGCCGTACGTAGCCATAGATTTGTTTTGGCAATATCATAAGCTGTTCCTTCAAATAGCACTTTACCATTTTCAACTTGGCAAGTGTATCCCATATCTTTTAATTCTTTACCAACGAGTGCTTCAATACCAGCCGCACACGTCGCCATCAATTTGAATGTTTTCATGACATATTATCTCCATAATAATACAGTGCTAAAAAGATTTAGCACTGTGCGTAATGTTTATATAACCTGAATTGTAAACTTCTATAAGCCATGTTCTGTACTATTTATCTGTCAGGAGCAGAGTAAATAGCGATTATTATCTGTCTGTGTATCATTGATACACCTCTTTTTTCGTTGTTATTCCTATAAAGAGTGCCCCTACCATACGTTTGGGTTGCTCGCTCGAGGGGTTTACCGCGTTCCACCAATCTGTTTCCAGTATTGCTTCGTCACTGTGGCACTTTCAAGAATACTTTGACATAGCCTAAGCCTTAGCCATTTTTTCTGCCGTCAACTAATAGTTGCCTTAGCTTATTGTTTCGCTAAGCACGAACACTACAAGCATTTCAGCTTGTGCGAGCATGGACTTTCCTCAGCTTAGATACTAAACCGCAATAATCCGAAGTCTACAAAGACATCTTATTGAACATTGTCCAATTTTGAACCAAAAACGTGTTTTTCTAAGTTTGATATACGTCTTAAAATATCGTAGTTTGTTGTGCCGGCACTTGATGTTTGAGGTTTTGCATCAGAACCACCATTTTTTTCTGATAATTCGCCAATTTTGTTGATTAAGCGAATATTTTCTTGTTTTAATTTTGCTAGTTCTGTTTCAAACATGTCGTAATCTTGCATGATTAAATCTAAAAATTCATCTACTTCAACAGTGTTGTATCCTCTCATGCTTGTTTTAAATGCTTGATCATAAATATCTTGTGGGGTTAAGTTTCTTTTTGCCATATCGTTCATCCTTTCAGTATCGTACCTTTCTATTTTACAATGAATATGTTTTTTTTTAAAGTCAAAAACAACAATTCATTAAAAAAATTGTGTTTTATAATGAAACATTTGTTTCAATAGTGTGTATCAAGGAAAAAATGTATTTAAAATAGAATAATATCAATAGTTTACTGATTTACGGTTTATCATTTGATAATGACGATGAAAAAAGATAAATTCAAAGAAATACTCGTTAAATCATGAATTGCAAAAAAGTCAGCATATAGATTTGTTATCTATATTATTTTAGACAACAATACTTTACTACAAGTCCAAAAAATGATACTTTAGTGTAGAGTAAAAATGAAAAGGAGATTGCTATGTCATTTGATGAAGAACGTTTTATGTCTAGTCATGTTAGAACAGAACAAGAAGAACAAGCAGAGATGTCTTTACGTCCAAAAACATTAGCACAGTATATTGGGCAAGACCGTGTAAAGCATGAGCTAGCAATTTATATAAAAGCTGCAAAAGAACGTCAAGAAGCATTAGACCACGTTTTATTATATGGTCCTCCAGGATTAGGAAAAACAACAATGGCAATGGTCATTGCGAATGAAATCGGTGTAGGCATTCGTACAACGAGTGGTCCGGCAATCGAAAGACCGGGTGATTTAGTTGCTTTATTAAGTGATTTAAATCCGGGTGATATTTTGTTTATTGATGAAATTCATCGTTTGCCACGACAAGTGGAAGAAATGTTATATTCTGCTATGGAAGATTTTTATATTGATATTATTTCTGGTCAAGGAGCTACGGCACAGCCCATTCATTTTCCATTGCCACCGTTCACACTCGTTGGTGCAACAACAAAAGCAGGTTCTTTATCAGCACCATTAAGAGATAGATTTGGTATCGTTTCTCACATGGAATATTATGATGTAGAAGCTCTTTCTGAAATTGTCAAACGTTCGGCATCTATTTTTGATATGGAGATTGATGAGGCAGGAGCGTATGAAATTGGGTTACGTTCACGTGGGACACCGCGTATTGCCAATCGTTTATTAAAACGTGTTCGAGATTACACACAAGTTTTTGGACAAGGTGTGATAACAAAGGAATTATCGGATAAAGCATTATCCTTATTACGTGTTGATGAAAAAGGTTTAGATCATGTGGATAGAAATTTATTAGAAACGATGATACAACTTTACAATGGTGGCCCAGTCGGACTAAGTACAATCGCCGCAAACATTAGTGAAGATACCGATACAATAGAAGATATGTATGAACCGTACTTACTTCAAATGGGCTTTTTACAAAGAACCCCAAGAGGTAGGGTTGTGACTGAATATGCCTATAAGCATTTAGGTATTGCATATAAAAAAGATGAATAGGAGAGTAAAATGTTAACGACAAAAGACTTTGATTTTGATTTGCCGGAGGAGCTGATTGCACAGACACCTTTAAAAGAACGGAGTAAATCAAGATTACTTGCCTTAAATGCCACAAGTGGTGCGTATCAAGATGAAACATTTATCAATGTTGTCAATCATCTGCATGAGGGAGATGTATTAGTTTTAAATGATACACGTGTTTTACCCGCAAGATTGCATGGAGAAAAAGAAGATACGGGTGCTCATGTTGAATTGTTATTATTGACGAATATAGAGGGAGATAAATGGGAAGCTCTTGTGAAACCTGCTAAGCGTGTTAAAGTAGGAACAGTTATTTCATTTGGAGATGGACGCTTAAAAGCAAAAGTTATCGAAGAACAAGAGCACGGAGGACGCATTGTTGAATTTATGTATCAAGGTGTCTTTTTAGAAGTCTTAGATTCTTTAGGGGAAATGCCTTTACCACCATATATTAAAGAGCATTTGGATGATAAAGAACGCTATCAAACCGTTTATGCAAAAGAAGTTGGTTCTGCGGCTGCCCCAACAGCAGGTTTGCATTTCACACCAGAATTATTAGAACAAATTGAAGCAAAGGGTGTAGACATTGCTTATTTGACATTGCATGTCGGATTAGGCACATTTAGACCGGTTTCTGTTGAAAATTTAAGTGAGCATAAAATGCATTCAGAATTTTATCAGTTAAATCAAGAAACAGCTAATAAAATCAATGCAGCGAAAAAAAGAGGAAATCGTGTCATAGCTGTTGGAACAACGTCTATTCGTACACTAGAAACTATTGCCACAGCGAACCAAGGTACGATGATAGCATCAAGTGGGTGGACAGATATATTTATTTCCCCTGGGTATACGTTTAAAATTGTCGACGGTTTTATTACGAATTTTCATTTACCAAAATCTACTTTAGTTATGCTTGTATCAGCATTTGCAGGACGAGAAAATGTGTTAAATGCTTATCAACATGCCATTTCTAAAAAATATCGTTTCTTTAGTTTTGGCGATGCAATGATTGTTGAAAAATTTGTATAATAAAAAGACTTGACATCAACATTTTTAATGAGTTGATGTCAAGTCTTTTTGAGTAGATTTTCTTAGATAAAAAAGCATTTTAACATGATTAATATGTAAGTAATGTATTTTTATGGCTGAGAAACAAAGCAAAAATGTGTGTCGCTTGATTTTTCAGCGCAGTAAGAAAAACCATTAAACTGTAATAATTTTATATCTTGAATATCCGTAATATGCTTAGTTATCAAGGTATTGACTAAGCCTCCACGTCCTTTTTTAGATGTTGTAGAATGTGTTTTATGTTTATGATTTAAAAAAGAGCATGTATAAAATTGTTGTGATATCTCTTTAGAAAAAATCTGTTCAAATTCACTGGATAATAGCGATAAAATAGGTTGATGTGATGATGCAAATCCGTCAAAATGTTCTTTCCATAGTTGTTTTAGCGTTTTACCATTGACTTGTAAGGCGTGTGCAAAATCAAAACGATGCTCAACAATAGGTGCTGTAGCAGGAATGATACCATATAAAGCGGATGTTATATACACATGTTTATCAAGATACGCTATTTCTTTTTCTGATAAGTTCTGACGATTGATTTGGCGATACATCAATCCGTTAAATAAGGTAATAGCACGATAACAAGGTGCTGTATGAAATGATTGAATTCGATTATGCTCAACAACGGCACGATCATAGGATATGTGAAAAAATGTTGCCAGTTCTTCCACTGTTTTTTCTTGTAAGACAGATAAAATGTCTTGTGTTTGATTAGAAAGTGGAGGTCTTTGTGTACTTGGTAAAGTAGGTAATAATTCTTTAGCCGTTGGAATAAGTATTTTCATAAAAACTCCTTTAACATCTTAGTATAAAAAGTATAGTGTTTTTTTCATTTTATTGCAATCTTTATAAGCGATTTACTTGAATGACACATCAAGATTTGTTACTATTTGTCTATATATTTTCATGAAAAGAGGAATGAATTTTGACTAAGCAACAAATCGGTGTTGTCGGCATGGCCGTCATGGGAAAAAATTTAGCATTAAACATTGAAAGTAGAGGATATACGGTATCTATTTTTAACCGTACAACGTCCAAAACAGACGCTGTTATTGCTGAACATCCAGATAAAAAATTAGTACCAACTTATTCGATTGAAGAATTTGTTGATTCATTGGAAAAGCCAAGACGTATTTTGTTAATGGTACAAGCAGGAAAACCAACAGATTTAACCATTCAATCATTATTACCACATTTAGATAAAGGCGATATTTTAATTGACGGAGGAAATACATTCTTTAAAGATACAATGCGTCGCAATGAAGAATTGGCAAGCTCTGGTATTAACTTTATCGGAACAGGTGTTTCTGGAGGAGAAGAAGGTGCTTTGAAAGGACCTGCGATTATGCCAGGAGGACAAAAAGAAGCATATGATTTAGTAGCACCTATTTTACGAGAAATTGCAGCAAAAGCCAAAGACGGAGAGCCTTGTGTCACATATATTGGCGAAAATGGAGCAGGTCATTATGTGAAAATGGTTCATAATGGTATCGAATATGGCGATATGCAGTTAATTGCTGAATCCTATGATTTATTACGTCATTTATTAGGTTTATCTATCGAAGAGATTGCCTCTATTTTTAAAGAATGGAATCAAGGCGAGTTAGATAGTTATTTAATGGAAATTACAGCCGATATTTTAACAAAATACGATGCTCAAACAGGAAAACCAATGGTTGATGTGATTGTAGATAGTGCCGGTAATAAAGGAACAGGTAAATGGACATCACAAAATGCATTAGATTTAGGTGTGCCATTATCCTTAATCACAGAATCTGTTTTTGCTAGATATATTTCAACATTTAAAGAAGAACGTGAAACAGCATCAACTCTTTTACCGACTGTTGAAAAAGAAAGTATTTCTAAAGAAGATAAAGAAAAATGGATTGAAAGCATTCGCCGTGCCTTATACTTTAGTAAAATTATGAGCTATGCACAAGGATTTGCCCAAATGCGTATTGCCAGTGATGAGTTTGGCTGGAGCTTACAATATGGTGATATTGCCAAAATCTTTAGAGCAGGTTGTATCATTCGTGCACAATTTTTACAAAAAATTACAGATGCCTACACAAAAAATCCTGATTTAACGAACTTATTATTAGATGATTATTTCTTAAACATTACAAAAGAATATCATCAATCTGTTCGTGATGTTGTTTCTTTAGCTGTTAGAAACGGTATACCAGTACCAACATTCTCAGCAGCGATTACATATTTTGATGCATATCGTACACCAGTATTACCTGCTAATTTAATTCAAGCACAACGTGACTACTTCGGTGCACATACATATAAACGTGTTGATAAAGACGGCACATTCCACTATGAGTGGTTAAAAGATAATGAATTAGAAGTATAATCCAAAAACAACCGACTTCTCTGTCGGTTGTTTTTGATTATATAAAACGACATCTTGTCTTAAAATATTGTAGTTCTATAACGTTCGTAAAATTGATAGAGTAAGTCAACGAGTACTTGCGTATCTTGATTGACTAAAGGTTCTATGGTATAAAATATATTTTTCTTTAGAGAAAATAATCGTTCTTTTCATTATTTCTTTAAGCATTAGTATATGTTACTATATTCTACAAAAGAAGATGATTTCAATTGTTTAATCACGTGTTTTTCTATATAATAAGCAAGATGATAAGACGAGAAAGGATGTATCACATGTCAGAACATTATTATAGCCACACACCTACAAGTAAGACCGATGAACAAAAACATACGATTGTTGTGGCAAATCAAACATTATCTATATGGACAGATCACGGTGTGTTTTCAAAAACAGGTTTAGACTTTGGTTCTCGTACACTACTTGAAACCATTAAACAAGATATGATACTGCCTAAAAATCCCGCTATTTTAGATGTTGGTTGTGGATATGGTCCCATTGGATTAACACTAGCAAAAGCCTATTCAGATGCTTTTGTGACAATGGTGGACATAAACGAACGTGCGGTTCATCTAACAGAAAAAAATATACATGAAAATAAAGTCAATCATGCAAAAGTACTACAATCTAATGTGTACGAAGCGATAACAGAGCAATTTGATATGATTGTTTCTAATCCACCTATTCGTGCAGGAAAAAAAGTTGTGCATCATATTCTTGAAGAAAGTATATCGTATTTAAAACCTAATGGTTATATTGTAATTGTCATTCAAAAAAAACAAGGAGCACCTAGTGCACAGAAAAAAATGGAAGATGTTTTTGGCAATGTGACATTATTAAACCGTGATAAAGGGTATTGGATTTTGTGTAGTCAATTAAAGGGATAACTACTATATATGGTATGTATTCTTTTTAGCATGTTGATATGTTGTTTATTTTCCTTGCAAAAAAGAACCAATCATAGTAGAGTATTAGCATAGGTATTTAGGAGGAAGTATGAATGAATCCATATATTGCAATTAACTGGAATAGTATTGAAGATATGATTGATAAATTAACGTGGGAGAAATTAACCGAGCAATTTTGGTTAGATACACGTATTCCATTATCAAATGATTTAGACGATTGGCGTACGTTAACTGACGCAGAAAGAGATATGGTTGCGAAAGTGTTTGGTGGATTGACTTTATTAGATACGCTACAATCACAAGACGGTGTGGAATCTTTGAAAAAAGATGTTCGTACACAACACGAAGAAGCCGTTTATAACAATATTCAATTTATGGAGTCTGTTCATGCGAAAAGTTATTCGTCAATCTTTAGTACGTTGAATACAAAAGCAGAAATTGAAGAAATTTTTGCTTGGACAAACTCAAATGAATTTTTACAAAAGAAAGCAGAAATTATTAACGGTATTTATCAAAATGGTTCTCCGTTAGAGAGAAAAGTAGCGAGTGTGTTACTAGAATCTTTCTTATTTTATTCAGGTTTCTTTGCACCATTATATTATTTAGGAAACAATAAACTAGCGAATGTCGCAGAAATCATTAAGCTGATTATTCGTGATGAATCTGTTCATGGAACATATATTGGCTATAAATTCCAATTAGCGTATAATGAATTAAGTGAAGAAGAACAAGAAACATTGAAAAATTGGGTATTCCAATTAACATATCAGTTGTATTCAAATGAAATTAAATACACACAAATGTTATACGATCAAATTGGTTGGACAGAAAAAGTAAAAGTCTTTATTCGTTATAATGCCAACAAAGCATTACAAAATCTAGGATTTGATCCACTGTTTCCAGATACAGCAGAAGATGTTGATCCGATTGTCATGAATGGTATCTCAACAGGAACAAGTAATCACGACTTCTTCTCACAAGTTGGAAATGGCTATTTATTAGGTGAAGTAGAAGCGATGGAAGATGAAGATTATATAAATTGGTAATCCAAATATTAAAACGGTAAGTTGACAGGTATTGTCGACTTACCGTTTTGTTTATGTTATAGTGAACGTATCACAAGATTAAAGGAAAGAATAGAATGACAAATCAATATTTACAAGCCTTTATGGACGATATTGATAGGATAACAGTGGTATGTGATACACCCCAAGTCGATATTTTGGAAATAAGTTTATCATGTGATGTGATGATAACACTCGTATCACAAACATCAACTTCTTATACCTATCAAACAAATCTTCCTCTACCATTGGATACACCTATTTTTGCTATCGTAAATGGAGAAAAAATACCTGTTTTATTTCGTCATATTGCACGTTTACCTTTATTTGATGACTATTTTTATTATGACGGAATATTAGGATATACGTATACACCCGAGCAAACAGAATTTAAACTATGGGCACCTGGAGCAACACAAGTATATTTATTATTAGATGATGTCCCGTATGAGATGATAAACCAAGAAAGAGGAGTATACACATACACATTCCTTGGAAATTGTTTACATCAAACGTATATGTATGGTATTTATCGACACACAGATTATCATGAAGTAGTTGACCCCTATACAAAAGCCGTAACTGTGAATGGCGAACGAGGTGTTATTGTAACAGTACCAACAGCAAGCAAGTTGCCTTTACCACCTGTTGATGTACCTATCATTTATGAAATGCACGTAAGAGATATGAGCAGCCATATAGATAGTGGTATACAGCATAAAGGCATGTTTCTTGGACTGACAGAGCACAATACGCATACAAGTCATTTACAAAAAACAGGTATTGATTACATGACATCATTAGGTGTCACACATGTTCAAATGATGCCTATGGCTGATTATAGTGCACAATCCGTTGATGAAACACAACCGTGGCGTTCATATAATTGGGGATATGACCCGCTGCATTTTAATGTACCCGAGGGAAGTTATAGTACTAATCCGTATGATCCTATGACACGAATTTTAGAGTGTCAAGCGTTTATTGATAAGTGTCATCAAGAGGGGTTACGTGTCATTATGGATGTGGTTTATAATCATGTGTATCACATCAAAGAACATAGTTTTGAAAAAATCGTACCATTTTATTTTTTTAGACGTGATGAATATGGTGTGTTAACCGACGGGACAGGTGTTGGCAATGATTTTGCCAGTGAGAGAAAAATGGCTAGAAAGTATATCGTTGATAGTGTATCTTATTGGGCACAAACTTATCAAATAGATGGGTTTAGGTTTGACTTAATGGGGATGTTAGATATTCAAACGATGCAAGACGTATCAAGACGGTTAAAAGCAATCAATCCTCATATCATCATTTTAGGTGAAGGGTGGGATATGGGTACTTTGCCTACCCCTCAAAAAGCAATGCAAGCTAATGCACATTTGATTTCAGATATTGCTTTTTTTAACGATAAATTTCGAGATAATGTAAAATCTTTTGTATCAGGGCAACTGGGATTTGAGGGGATTATCTTCAATCAGATTTTGGGAACAGCACCTTATACACACATGAAGCAAATGGTACAATACGTCGAAGTACATGATAATTACACGCTGTGGGATTATTTAACGTTGCACAATACATCAGAAAACGATACCATTCGCCTCAAGCGACATCGTCTTGCGACAAGCATGGTTTTATTAACATTTGGGATACCATTTTTACATGCAGGACAAGAGTTTATGCGTACCAAATCGGGCATTGAAAATTCGTATTGTTCGCCAGATATTATTAATCAAATGGATTGGGATAGAGCGTTTGTTTATCAAGATAATATCGAGTATGTAACCTCCTTAGTACACTTTAGAAAAGAGCATCCTTTTTTTGCCACAACAGACTTTGATACAATAAAAGAAATGGTTAAGGTGATTAAAAGTGATGAGCAAATCATTGCGTATTGTGTCAAAGATTTATTTATTATTCATAGTGCTAATTTTTATGGAAAAGACTTATATTTACCACATGGAACATATACATTGTTGATAAGCAGTGAATCCATTTCTGTGAGAAAATGGATTGTTGGCTCTAAAGGCATTACAGTGCCACCATTGAGCACGCTTGTGTTAAAAAAAGAAAGATAGAGCGATATGATGGCGTCATCATATCGCTCCATTTTACATTATTTTTTATAAATAGTTCCTGTATTGTCTTTAAATGATGTATCATCAATGCGTTCTATAATCAAAATCTGACGTTCATCGTTTTCTTCTACATGCAATTGCACAACCCAGTCGGTATCATTTCCATGTGCTTTTGTAACAGTTGGATGTGAAAATTCAAGATACATATTTCCATATTTTGCTTGATAATTTGGTAAATCTTGTTCGTAGTAAGCACGTAGTGTAGGTGCTTTTGGTTCTTGTTTTAAATCATCTGTTATCGTTGCTTTTTTATTTAGTTTTCCATTTTTATCAAGTATTTGACTAAATTGATTACGAATATTTGTTGAAATATTGCTTCTAATCACATCGTTTTTAGAAGCATGATTGTTCATATCAAGTGATAGAATCATTTTGTCATTTTCAAAATGAATAGCCGATAGGGTACTTTTTGATGTTGTTGCTTTATAGGTTCCAGTATAAGGAAATCCTTCTGCAAGAGGTTTGATGTTTGTACTATCTTGTTTTGGTGAACAAGCAGTGATGATACAAATGACGATAAATGTGAAGAAGATTGATGTGATATATTTATATTTTTTCATAATAATACTCCTTTTTTATGATATGAAATAACTTTCTTTAAAATACAATGGAATCACCTTCTTAAAAATTTATAATTGTATTATAACAGAATTTTAAGAAGAGATAAAGTTTTATCTATTTATAAAAATAAAAGTTTTAGTTAGCTGTTTTATGGAGCTATTATAGTCTGTATTATAACAATTCATAATAGGCAAAAATATTGAAAAAACATCAAAAAAAATCACCAGATGAAGTAAAAATATGGTATAATAATATCAAACATAAAGCGTTTTCTTTCTTTGGTTTAAACAAATTTATCTCGAAGATAGAAACTTTATTAAATTGATGAATATGCACTCTAATGATGAAGGAGGGAAATATTACGAAAAATTTATATCAAGAATGGAAAGATGATATTTATTTATTTAATATTGGACAACAATATGCAAGTTATCGTTTTTTAGGGAATCATTTTGTGAAAAGAAATGAAACCGTTTACGTTTCTTTTGCTGTATGGGCTCCACATGCCAAACATGTTTATTTAGTAGGGGATTTTAATGATTGGACTTATGAGCGTATGACGTGTTTAGAAGAAACGGGTATATGGTTATCTTTATCTGAAAAAGCAAAATCGGGAGATTGTTATAAATATGTGATTGAAGATGAGCAAGGAAATACTATTTACAAAATTGATCCATTTGCTAAAAAATTTGAAAGACCACCAAAAGATGCGTCTATTGTATATGATGTTGCACCTAAAAAATGGAAAGATGGTCTATGGCAGGCAAATAAAAAAAGGAAAGATATTTTAGAAAAACCTTTGAATATATATGAGATACATGCAGGTTCTTGGAAACGGCATTTAGACGGTACTTTATATTCATTTGATGACTTCAAAAAATATCTTGTGCCTTACGTCAAAGACATGGGATATACGCATATTGAGTTTATGCCACTTATGGAGCATCCGCTTGAAGAAAGTTGGGGATATCAAGTTACGGGGTATTATGCTGTGGCATCAATCTTTGGAGATTTAGATGCATTTAGAGATTTTGTAGAATATGCACATCAACAAGGTATTGGTATTATTATGGATTGGGTTCCGGGACATTTTTGTCGAAATGCTTATGCACTTGCCTATTATGACGGGACACCAACGTATGAATATAGTGATGAAGATAGGGCAAATAATCAAGGGTGGGGAACGCTTAATTTTGATTTAGGTAAACCACAAGTACAAAGTTTTTTAATTTCTAATGCGCTATTTTGGTTAGATGTGTGCCACGTCGATGGTATTCGTGTAGATGCTGTATCAAATATTCTTTATTTAGATTTTGATAATTTAAGTTGGAAACCAAATAAATATGGAGATAATCGTAATTTAGAAGGCATTGACTTTTTAAAACAACTAAATACGATTATTTATCGTTATTATCCAACAACATTGATGATTGCCGAAGAAAGTACATCATTTGATGGAGTAACACGACCTGTATATCACGGAGGTCTAGGATTTTTATTTAAGTGGAATATGGGTTGGATGAATGATACATTAGCCTATATTGAAACAGATACGTATGTTAGAAAAGATTATTATCGCTTGATGACTTTTTCATTTATGTATATGTTTCATGATCAGTTTATATTGCCATTATCACATGACGAAGTCGTCCATGGAAAAAATTCAATGTTAGGTAAAATAAAAGGCGATAGGTACAAACAATTTGCGACATTAAGACTTTTACAAGCCTATATGATAGCTCATCCAGGTAAAAAATTGAATTTTATGGGATATGAACTAGGTCAATTTTTAGAATGGCGTTTCTATTCTCAATTAGAATGGATTGATTTACAACGTCCGTTTAATCAAGAGTATCAATATTTTATTAAAACAATTAATCATTTGTATCAATCACAAAAGGCATTGTATGAAGTAGATACTAAATCGGACGGTATAACGGTTTTAGATGCAGATAATATAGACGAGTCCATTATTAGTTTTATTAGACATGGAAAACAAAAACGAGATTTTCTAATTATGATTGCTAACTTCTTGCCAATAGAACGATTAACATATCGTGTAGGTGTTCCTTATGAGGGACAGTATGAAATATTATTGAATACAGAAGCAAAAGAGTATGGTGGTACTTGGACGCATACAAAATCCATTTATCAAACAGAAAAAATCCCTTATCAAAATCAACCGTATTCTTTTGAATGTGTCGTACCGAGTTTAGCGGCACTATATATTAAACCTAAAAGAGTATATATAAAAAAAGAAATGAAGGAGTTAACTGTATGAAAAAAGAAATGATTGCGATGATATTAGCCGGAGGACAAGGTACAAGACTTGGTAAACTAACGGCACATATTGCTAAACCAGCTGTACCATTTGGAGGGCGTTATCGTATTATTGACTTTGCGATGAGTAATTGTGCTAATTCAGATATTGATAATGTTGGTGTCATTACCCAATATCAACCTTTATCACTAAATGAACATATCGGTAGCGGAAAAGCTTGGGGAATGGAAGGACGTTACGGTGGAGCAACCATTTTACAACCGTATTCTAGCTCAAAAGGAACACAATTTTTCGCTGGAACGGCACATGCGATTGTTCAAAATATTGACTATATTGACCAACTCAATCCAGAGTATATTTTGATTTTATCCGGTGATCATATTTATAAAATGAATTATCAAAAAATGCTTGAATTTCATAAAGCCAATAATGCTAGCTTAACAGTTGCCGTTATTCCAGTACCATTAGAAGAAGCCTCACGTTTTGGGATTATGAATACCGATTCAGATAGTCGTATTATCGAATTTGAAGAAAAACCAAAAGAACCAAAAAGCAATTTAGCATCTATGGGTATTTATATTTTCGATTGGAAAAAACTTCGTCAATTATTGCTAAATGATGAACAAGGAGAAATGGAAGATTTTGGAAAAAATGTTATTCCTCAATATTTAATCAATCATGAGAATGTATTTGCTTATCGCTTTAATGGTTATTGGAAAGACGTTGGTACCATTGAATCATTATGGGAAGCCAATATGGAATTTTTAGAAGAAAATCATGAATTAAATATTCGAGATAGAGAATGGCGTATCTTTTCAAATAATATCAATGCTCTGCCACATTTTATTGGAGAGCACGCTAAAGTAAAAAATGCCATGATTTCTGACGGTTGTATTATAGAGGGAAATGTGAATCATTCGATTTTATCGAATAATGTCACTATTAGTGAGGGGGCAACGGTCAATAATAGTTTAATTATGGGAAATGTAAAAATCGGTAAAAATGTTGTGATTGACTATGCGATTATTGGAGAAAATGCGGTTATTTCAGATAATGCAAGAGTTGTTGGAACACAATCAAATATTGCCGTTATTGGATATGATGAAAAAATTGGAGGATTAAACTAATGAGAAAAAATGATATTTGTGCCGTTCTATCATTAACCGAACAGTCTGATTCACTACGTGCGTTGACCTTAAAAAGACCGATTGCAGCATTACCTTTTGCCAGCCGTTTTCGTATTATTGATTTTCCTTTATCTTCTGTAAGTGAAGCTGGTGTTAAATCTGTTGCTTTATTTATCGGAAAATCTGGTCGTTCTATTTATGACCATGTGAGAAGCGGTAGTTCATGGGGATTCGATTCACATGTTAATGGTGGTATTTTTACTTTTTCACAACAATTTTATAAATATTCACTAGGAGAAGAAGTTGGATACGAAGATTTTTATGAAGATTTAATTGAATTTGTGAAACGTTCACATGTAGGATATGTGTTTATTTCAGGAAGTAAAGTGATTGCCAATGTAAATTTAGAAGATGTGAAACAAGAGCATATCGAATCTGGCTGCGATATTACACAAATTTTTGATGAAGGACACCGTAATTTAAATAAATATTTGTTATCAACACCAAAATTATATGAAATGATTAGTCTGGCGGTGAAAGAAAAATTATTTGTAGAAGTAGATGAGCTAATTCGTCATTATTCAGCAAAAGAAACTGTCAATACATACATTCATTTAGGCTATACAGCCATTATCAATGACTTGTCAGATTATTTCTATGCCAATATGGATATGCTGGATAGCCAAAAATTTAAATCACTATTTTATGCATCTAATCCAGTTGTCACAAAAACAAGAAATGGAGCACCGTCATTTTTTACAGACGATGCCATTGTATTAAATAGTTTGATTGCCACAGATTGTGTGGTACGTGGACATGTTGAACGTAGTTTACTGTCTAGACGTGTTGAAGTTGAAAAAGATGCTCATGTGAAAAACACAATTATTTTACAAGGATGTCATATTGGAAAAGGTGCCTCTATTGAATATGCTATTTTAGATAAAGGTGTTCAAGTTGGGAAAGGCGCAGTGATTAAAGGGACACCGGACAATATTTTATTGATTACTAAAAATGATATTATTGGTGAAAATGAAGAACGTCGTGTATAGGAGGAGAATATGAAGATATTATTTGCCAGTTCAGAAGTTGTGCCATTTTCAAAATCAGGTGGATTAGCAGATGTTGCGTATGCTTTGCCAAAAGAGCTTGCAAAACAAGGAATTGACATTCGTGTTGTCACACCATTTTATACACATATAAAACAAGTTTATAAAGATAAGATAAAAGACTTATTATGGTTTACAATAAAAGTTGGGCAAAAAGATTGCTATGTTGGTGTTAAAACCTTATACATGGATGGCGTTACCTATTATTTTATTGATAATTTAGATTATTTTGATCGTGGTATACTATATGGAGAGTGGGATGACGGAGAGCGCTTTGGTTATTTTTCACTAGCTGTTATTGAAATGATGCAAAAAATTGATTTTATACCTGATGTTTTACATGTTAATGATTGGCATACAGCTATGATACCTGCTTTATTAGTGGATAAATACCATTGGGTAGATGCATTTAAAGACATCAAAAAAGTATTAACCATTCATAATTTAAGATTCCAAGGTATTTATGATCCGATTGTGTTAGAAAGTATCTTTGATACATACTATACAATGTTGACAGATGATGGTGGAAAATACTATGATAATCTCAACTATTTAAAAGCAGGCATTAACTTTTCTGATGTTGTCACAACAGTTAGTCCAACTTATGCTAAAGAAATCATGACAAGTGAATTTGGCGAAGGGCTAGATGATGTGTTACGCCATAATTCTTGGAAAGTTACCGGTATTTTAAATGGGATTGACTATGAACTAAACAATCCTGAAACGGATACACATATTCCGTATCATTTTTCAAGTCAATCATTGGAAAATAAAACAAAAAATAAAACGAGTTTACAACAAGAACTAGGCTTACCTATTCGAGAAGATGCTCCTTTATTGAGTGCTGTTTCACGTTTAACCGATCAAAAAGGATTTCAACTTGTTGCACAAACATTAGAAGAAGTCTTACAACAAGATGTACAAGTCGTCATTTTAGGTACTGGAGATGCCGTTTTTGAAGAGGCGTTTATTCATCTTGCAAATAAATATCCACACAAATGTAGAGCATTGATTACATTTGATGTAAGTTTAGCACAGCGTATTTATGCAGGAAGCGATATATTTTTAATGCCGTCTGCTTTTGAGCCTTGTGGCTTATCTCAACTGATTGCATTAAGATATGGTACATTACCTCTTGTACATGAAACCGGTGGATTAAAAGATACAGTGATACCATATAATCAATTTACAGGTGAAGGTACTGGATTTAGTTTTTATGATTTTTCCGAGTACGTTTTATTAGATGTCATTTATCAAGCACTTTCTCTTTATTTTAATGAACCAGATAAATGGCAACAGTTAGTCAAACAAGCTATGTCACAAACATTTGATTGGGTCTTTCCTGCAAAAGCCTATATTGAGTTGTATCAAAAACATTAAAAAGGAGTAGAGAATGAATATCGAACAATTTGTTACTTTATACAAAAAAAGGTTCATTGATGTGTATGCCTATGATTACACACAAGGATCTAATGTAGAGCAATTATATATTTTATCGGATATTGTAAAGTCTATTATTAATGAAAATTGGGTGAAAACAAATCAACGTTATGAAAAAAATAAACAAAAACAAGTTTATTATTTTTCTATGGAATTTTTACCAGGACGTATGCTAAAAAATAATTTATTGAATTTAGGTTTATTAAAAACGGTAGAAAAAGGATTGCAAGATTTAAACTTAAATTTAGATGATTTAGCAAAAGCAGAAGTAGACCCAGCTTTAGGAAATGGAGGCTTAGGAAGACTAGCATCTTGTTTTATGGATTCGATTGCCTCAACAGGTTCGCCAGGACACGGCTGTGGTATTCGCTATCGTTATGGCTTGTTTAAACAAAAATTTGTTGACGGATATCAAGTAGAATTACCTGAAAACTGGTTACGTAATGGGAATTTATGGGAAGTTAGAAAAGAAAATAAATCGGTTATTGTTCGATTTGGTGGACGAGTAAATCTTGTACCAAATCATCAAGGACAATTAGAACCTCAGTATGAAGATACGTTAAATATTTTAGCTGTACCGTATGATGTTGCACAAGTCGGGTATCAAAATGGTGTGGTGAATAATTTACGTTTGTGGTCTGCTGAAATTCCTTATGGCGAAGAAGAGCATTTTAACTTAGAAAAAGAACGAGAAGAAATTAAGAAAATTACTGAAGTATTGTACCCAGATGATTCGAATTATGACGGTCAATTATTGCGTTTAAAACAAGAATATTTCTTCTCAAGTGCTGGTGTACAAAGCATTGTACGTTATTTTAAACACTTGAATTTACCATGGCGTGCTTTTCCAGATAAAATTGCCATTCATATCAATGATACACATCCAACGTTATGTATTCCAGAATTGATGCGTATTTTATTAGATGAAGAGCATTTATCCTGGGAACAAGCGTGGGAAATTACGAAAAATACAATTAGTTACACGAACCATACAATTTTACAAGAAGCCATGGAACGTTGGTCTTGTGATATGGTTGAAACATTATTGCCACGTATTTATCAAATTATTTTAGAAATTAATCGTCGTCATTTTGAAAAGAAAACAGCTATTTATGGCATTGAATTAACAACACGCACAGCTATTGTTTTAGACGGCCAAATTAAAATGGCAAATTTAGCTATTATTGGTAGCCATAGTGTCAATGGTGTAGCAAAACTACATACGGATATTTTAAAAAATGCTACATTAAAAGATTTTTATGAAATGTACCCATGGAAGTTTAACAATAAAACAAATGGTATTACACAAAGACGTTGGTTGCAACTTGCCAATCCAGATTTGACAGAATTACTTGATAAAACCATTGGTACCCAGTGGCATTTTAATCATACCGAATTAAAATTATTAAAAGCATACCAAGATGATAATGATGTATTGTATGCCTTACAAGATGTTAAACGTTTAAATAAAGAACGTTTTGCTAAATATGTTCTTGAGGAAAAAGGTATTGAATTACCAATAGATGCTATTTTTGATGTACAAATTAAACGTCTACATGCGTACAAACGTCAATTATTAAATGCTCTGCATATTTTATTACGTTATTTAACGATTAAAGAAAATCCAAATATTGATTATGTACCTAGAGTCTTTATTTTTGGGGCAAAAGCAGCACCAAGTTATACGTATGCTAAATCTATTATTAAATTTATCAATGCTCTGGCAGATCTTGTTAATAATGACATAGATGTGAATCATTTATTAAAAATTGTCTTTGTTGAAAATTATGGTGTTTCACTAGCAGAATTGATTATTCCAGCGGCAGATTTATCTGAGCAAATTTCATTAGCCGGAAAAGAAGCATCTGGAACAAGTAATATGAAATTGATGTTAAATGGTGCCGTAACGATTGGTACATTGGATGGAGCCAATGTCGAAATTCGTGACTATGTAGGTGCGGAAAACTTCTTTACATTTGGTATGTCTAATCGTGAAGTTGAAGCCTTTTATGAAAATGGCTCGTATAATGCACGTCATATTTATGAAACCAATCCAAAAGTTCACCGTGTCCTAAACGCCTTATTGGACGGTACAGTGCCACATACAGCACATGAAGGTCAAGAGATTTTTGACTCGCTTGTCACTTACAATGATGAGTATTTTGTCCTACAAGACTTTGAAAGTTATGTCATGACACAAGAAGAAGTGGATAGAGCCTACAAAGATAAAGAACGTTGGACAAGAATGTCCTTGCAAAATGTTGCTAATGCGGGGCCATTCTCATCTGACTATACGATTTTACGTTATGTTGATGAAATTTGGAATTTAAAGCCATACAAACGCCAACGTTAAACATATAGTGTTAGTGAAAAGAAATAAGTAATATTTTTGGAACTAGCCTAAAAGTCAATATCTATTTAAATGAACAGATTTGATTATACTCAAAAAGGCATGAAATCAACTCTTTAAACAGATTGATTTCATGCCTTTTTAGAAAAACAACCCTGACACAACTCTTTAAAAGTGTTGTGTCAGGGTTGTTCATTAGTCAATAATTGTCATATTTTCTAATTCTTTAAATGGTTCTGTTTCATTGATACGGTCATAAAACATAATCCCATTTAAGTGGTCGATTTCGTGTTGTACGACAATGGCAGGAAATCCTTTTAGTACCATGCTTTGCTTATTACCGTCTATATCAAAATACTCTAGTGTGATTTTTGAAAAGCGAGGGACATAACCGGGTACTTCACGGTCAACAGATAGGCAACCTTCTCCAGTTTTTAAACATGTTTGTTGGACAGAGTGTTTTATAATTTTAGGGTTAATCATAACCATATCTAAAATAAACGGATCATCTTCGTATTCTCCTGGAACAAGAAGTGCAATCATTTGTTTAGATACATTGATTTGTGGTGCTGCTAGTCCAACACCTGCACGTAATTCATATTTTTCAGCAATTTCTTCATTTTGGCTATTGTGTAAAAACTCAAGCATTTCTTTTGCGATGTCTTTTTCTTCTTGTGTTAGTGGAAAAGAAAGAGGTGCTGCTTTTTCTCTTAACGTTGGATGTCCTTCACGGATAATATCTTTCATTAGTAACATTCTATTCGCTCATTTCTAATTTATATTGATAGTATTATCATATTAAAAAATAAAAAATTTGTCTATTATTTTGCCATACAAGAAAATAGTCATTCTATGGATTGTATGATAAGATGTTACTGAATAAAGATAAGTTAGGAGAGAAGAAATGAGTGAGCATGTTTTTGAAGTAGTTTCTCCCTACCAACCAAGTGGCGATCAGCCACAAGCGATTAAAGAATTAGTCGCAGGTATCCAACAAGGGAAAATGGCACAAACACTATTAGGTGCCACAGGAACAGGAAAAACATTTACGATTGCTAATGTTATTAAAGAAGTAAATAAGCCAACTTTAGTATTGGCACATAATAAAACATTAGCGGGACAGTTATATAGTGAATTAAAAGAATTTTTTCCAAATAATGCAGTTGAATATTTTGTGAGTTATTATGATTATTATCAACCAGAAGCGTATGTTCCTTCTAGTGATACATATATTGAAAAAGAATCGAGCGTCAATGATGAAATCAATAAACTACGTCATTCGGCAACAAGTGCTTTAGTTGAGCGGAAAGACGTTATTATTGTTGCGTCTGTATCGTGTATTTATGGATTGGTTAATCCAGAAGAATATAAAAAATTCGTATTGTCGTTGCGTGAGGGACAAATTATTGAACGCGATGACGTATTACATCGTTTGATTGACATGCAATTTACACGTAATGATTTTGACTTTAGGCCCGGAACATTTCGTGTAAGAGGTGACAGTGTCGATATTTTTATGGCATCAAGAGATTCTCAAGCCATTCGTGTGTCCTTTTTTGGAGATGAAATTGATCGTATTCAAGAAATAGACGTGCTAACAGGAGATGTCAAAGCGACACGTTCTCATGTTGCCATTTTTCCAGCGGCGCATTTTGTTTCAAGTGAAGAACAAACCTTAAAAGCGATTGACTCTATTCGAGAAGAGTTAGAGGAACGCTTGAGTGAACTTCGTGCCGACAATAAATTATTAGAAGCACAACGATTGGAACAACGTACAAACTATGATATTGAAATGTTGCTTGAAATGGGTTATTGCAATGGTATTGAAAATTATTCCAGACATATGGATGGTCGTCAACCGGGAGAACCTCCTTATACATTATTAGACTTTTTCCCAGATGATTATTTGATTGTTATTGATGAATCACACATTACAATGTCGCAAGTTCGAGGTATGTATAATGGTGATAGAGCCAGAAAAGAACGCTTAGTTGAATATGGATTCCGATTGCCAAGTGCAGTTGATAATCGTCCACTGCGATTAGAGGAATTTGAAGACAGAGTAAATCAAATTATCTATATTTCAGCAACACCAGGGCCGTATGAATTGGCACAAACACCGACTGTTACCGAACAGATTATTCGTCCAACAGGATTACTAGATCCACCAGTCGAAGTGAGAAAAATCAAAGGACAAATTGATGATTTAGTGAGTGAAATTAACGAACAAATCGAAAAAGGTGGACGTGTTTTTATTACGACATTAACAAAAAAAATGTCAGAAGATTTAACGGATTATTTAAAAGATATTGGTATTAAAGTGAAATATTTGCATAGTGATATTCATACACTAGAACGAACAGAAATTATTCGAGATTTGCGTGTTGGAACATTTGATGTTTTAGTTGGTATTAACTTGTTGCGTGAGGGATTAGATGTACCCGAAGTGACCTTAGTAGCGATTTTAGATGCCGATAAAGAAGGATTTTTAAGAAGTGAACGTTCCCTTGTGCAAACGATTGGACGTGCTGCACGTAACGCTGAAGGAAAGGTGATTATGTATGCAGATAAAATAACGGATTCGATGCAACGTGCCATTGATGAAACGAATCGTCGACGAAGCATTCAACAAGCTTACAATCAAGAGCACGGTATTGTGCCAAAAACGATTAAAAAAGACATCCGCGACTTAATTGCGATTACGCAAGTGGCTGAAAAAGAAGTGGAGCATACGAAGTCTTACAAAGAAATGACTAAAGCAGAAAGAAAAGAGAGCATTCATCACTTAGAATTAGAAATGAAACAAGCTGCAAAAGAATTGAACTTTGAAAAAGCAGCAACATTGAGAGATATTATTTTAGAATTGCAAGCGGAGTATAAAATATGAGGGAAAACATCGTTAATTTTTTACTAACGATTCTATCAGTTGTGTTTTTAGGAATAGGAGTTAGTTTCAGCGTTAAAGCAGATATTGGATTAGGGAGTATTGATGCTTTTAATTTATCATGGTCGTATTTGACTGGTTATGATATAGGAACAATGACAACGGTGACAAATATGATGTGTGTTTTTTTACAAATTCTCATTTTAAGAAAAAATTTTAGGGTACGTCAGTTTTTACAAATTCCGGTATCTTTTGTATTAGGCATATCTATTTCCATGATATTAACCTATGTGCTGTCCCATATAACGATAACACATTATCCTTTTCAACTAATACTGGCAGTTATTGGTTACATCATTGCTGCAATTTCTGTTGGATGTATGATTGCTTTAAATTGTGTGAGTTCACCGATTGAAGCATTAGGATTAGTGTTGTGTGAGAAAGGGAATTTTAATTTTCGTCGTTTTAGACAGTGGTATGACGTCTGTTTAGTTGGTTTTGCTATTATTGTGTGTTCTATATTACAAGAGGCATTACCCATTCGAGAAGGCACAATTATCTCGATTTTGATGTATGCAAAAATTGCAAGTTGGGTAAGATATAAACTTGAACAAACTCATTTTATAAAACGTATTAGAATACAGTAAACACAATATTTAGTATATGTGAATATCATTTAGTTGCATATTTTGATAATTTCATGTATGATGTAACAGTATCGAAGAAAGATTGGAGAATTATAATGGGTAAATCTATTATTGTTTATTCAAAACCAAATTGCATGCAATGTCAATTTACAAAACAGTTTTTAGAAGAACATCAAGTTGATTTTATCGTGAAAGATGTTATGGAAAGTGACGAAGCAATGGCAGAAGTAAAAGATCTTGGATTTTCGTCATTACCAGTTGTCGTAATTGACGGAGAAGAGCCTTTTTCAGGATTTAGACCAGACCGATTAGAACAGGTTGTGTAAATAGTTATAAAAAGAGTTTAATCATTTATTTTTTGATTAAACTCTTTTTATTTGTTCAAAAAATATTTGACAAATTTACTATATTATATAATATAATAATATAGAGAATAAAAATTGTGTTTTTTAACATAAAAGGAGGGGGTTTATGAATTATTGTTTTTGAAAGTGTAAACGTTTAAAAAGGAGGGAAAAATATGGTGAACACTTTAAAAACTAAAAAGTATACTCGAACACTTTTTACTCTTAGTTTATGTTCTATGGTTTTAGCATCGGTAACGCTAATACAAAATTATCAAGCAGTGGGAGTTGAAATGACACAACCAACTACAACCTCTAATGAGGAGAATCACTATTTAGAATGGGTTTCTACATCTGCAATTAAAGGAAAAGCAACTGTAAAAGAACAGGAAGGTATTCGTTACAATGTATTGGAAGCGGTTAATGGGAACGATAACGGTACGAATATGGCTGTTTTTGAAAAACAAGGGTTGCAAGTTGATGAAGAGGGAAACGTTACAGTGGGGCTAACTTTTGTTGAAGAATCAGAAACAGGTCATGGTCGTTTTGGTGTGTTATTACGCCATAAAGATGCTAATAATCATATTTTTGTTGGATATGATAAAGAAGGATGGTTTTGGCAGTATAAAGCACCTGGCGTTGATAGATGGTATCAAGGTTCAAGGATTGCAGCACCTGCTAAAAATTCAAGAAATGAATTAGTTGTCAGCTTAAAACATGATGGACAATTAAATGCAACTGTAAATGGAAACGCTGTTATTAACACAGAAGTTGTGCCACAGAATGTGTTAGATGCTTTACAAGATAGTCGAAAAGTGGCGTTAAAAGTCGGTAAATTTGGTGATCAAGTGACTAAGGTAGCCATTGTAACAGACAATCAAGAAAATGTATCTACACAATCAGATAATGGAAATGTCCCAGTAGGAACATCTATTACTGAAGTGGATAATCAAGCAAATTATGATACATTAACATCTGGTACGCTTGATGTAAAAGTAGATCAAGCATTTCCACGTATTCGTGAATATAAATTGGGAGATGAGCGATTACAAGGACAAGTAACAGCAACAAATACAGTACGTATCAACGGGCATGACATAACACCACAAGTAGCTTATTCTAAAGTGGATAATGACAAAGCTATTTATACGATGACACTGAAATCAGAAGCAGATTTGATTGATGCTGTTATTAAAGTTCAAATAAAAGTAGAGAATAATATTGTTCACTATGATGTGATTGATATTGAGAATCATTATGAAGTTGTTCCAGAGCAACAAATAGATGATGTTAGAAAACTTATTCAAACGATTGATATACCGGGGTACTTTGTTTCTGTATCAAGTGAGAATGCACAATCTAGTTTCTCAGGAGCTAGAATGTCTGTCAATACACATGAAAAAGGTGATGTGTACTATCGTCCATCAGAATTAAAAACAGCAGAAGATTTTGAAAGAGGATTTATGTATGGTTTTGTATCAGACAATCATTTAGCTGCTGGTGTATGGAGTAATTCACAATATAGTTCTGGTGGTGGCGGTAATGATTATACACGTTTGCGTGTTTCAAAACATAATGCTGACTCACAAGCATATATCGGTATTGGTAGTTCACCATTCATTTATCAAAAAGCACATGATAACAAAGTATATCATGAACGTACTTTTGTGTTGCCAAGTGCAAAAATAGTTGTCACAAAAGATAGAAATAACGACCAAGTTGTTGATTGGCAAGATGGAGCCATTGCTTATCGTGATATTATGAATAATCCAGTAGGATATGAAAGTGTGCCAGATTTGGTAGCATATCGTATCGCTATGAACTTTGGATCTCAAGCACAAAATCCATTTTTAATGACACTGGATGGTATTAAAAAAATTGCTTTACATACAGACGGTTTAGGACAATCTATTTTATTAAAAGGATATGGTAGTGAAGGTCATGACTCAGGTCATTTGAATTATGCAGATATTGGAAAACGTATTGGTGGAGCAGAAGATTTTAAAACATTGATTGCCGAAGCAAAACCATTTGGTGCGAAATTAGGGATACACGTCAATGCATCAGAAACATATCCAGAATCTCTTTACTTTTCAGAAGATAGATTGATGAAAACAGCTAGCGGTGAATATAGTTATGGCTGGAACTGGCTAGATCAAGGTATCAATATCAACGCTGCTTATGATATGGCAAATGGACGTGCTAATCGTTTCAAAGATTTGAAAAATGTTCTTGGAGAAGGTCTAGATTTTATTTATGTGGATGTTTGGGGTAATGGACAATCTGGAGATAATAATGCATGGGCAACACATATGTTGGCAAAAGAAATCAATGAATTAGGTTGGAGAGCTAGTTTTGAATGGGGTTATGCAGGTGAATATGACTCAACATTTCAACATTGGGCAGCCGACTTAACGTATGGTGGATATCGCTTGAAAGGTATCAATAGTGATATTGTAAGATTTATTCGTAATCATCAAAAAGATTCATGGGTAGGAGATTATCCTTCTTATGGTGGTGCTGCCAACTATCCATTACTTGGTGGATACAGCATGAAAGATTTTGAAGGTTGGCAAGGAAGAAGTGATTATAGAGGATATATTACAAACTTATTTGCCAATGATGTCATGACAAAATATTTCCAACATTTTACTGTATCGAATATGACTTTAGGACAACCTGTGTCCATGACTGATAATGGCTCTACCTATTCTTATACACCAGAAATGTCTGTAACATTAACGGATCCACAAAATAATCAGCTCGTTATTAACAGAAAATCAAATAATGTTTCTAGTGCTGAGTATAGACAACGTACCGTTTCATTAAATGGACGTATGATTCAAGATGGTTCTGCATATTTGGTACCTTGGAATTGGGACGCAAATGGGCAACCATTGCCACAAGAAAAACAAAAAATGTACTACTTCAATACACAATCAGGTGCAACACAGTGGCAATTACCAGATGATTGGCAAGTAAGTCATGTTTATTTATATAAACTAACAGACTTAGGAAAAGTAGAAGAAAAACAAATTCCTGTACAAAATGGTGCTATTCAATTAGATGAATTATCAAATCAACCGTATGTACTATATCGTACGCCACAACAAAATATAGACGTTTCTTGGAGTAGTGGCATGCATCTTGTCGATCAAGGGTTTAATAGTGGTTCATTAAGTCAATGGACAATTTCTGGAGATACAGCATCTGCTGAAATTGTACGTTCTCAAGGAGATAATCCAATGTTACGCTTGTCAGGAAATCAAGAATCAGTTTCTTTAACACAACGTTTAACAGGACTAAAACCAAATACAACTTATGCGGCATATGTAGGCGTAGACAATAGAAGTGATGCTAAAGCCTTTATTCGTGTGAATACAGGAGAAAAAGAAATTGAAAATTATACGAAACATTCTATTGCTTCTAACTATGTTAAAGCTTACGCACACAATACATTGTCACAAAATGCAACAATAGATAATAAAAGTTTATTCCAAAATATGTATGTTTACTTTACAACTGGAGATAATGTCGATAATGTGACATTAACATTATCAAAAGAAACTGGAGATGGGGCAACTTATTTTGATGATATTCGTATTTTTGAAAATCAATCCGCTATGTATAATGAATCACATGATTCAACATCAAAAACCGTCTTTAAACAAGATTTTGAAAATGTTGCACAAGGTATTTTCCCATTTGTCATTGGCGGTGTCGAAAATGTTGAAGATAATCGTACACACTTATCTGAAAAACATGAACCATATACACAAAGAGGTTGGAATGATAAAAAAATCTCTGATGTTATTGAGGGAAATTGGTCATTAAAAACAAATGGGTTGAGTGGACGGAATAAATTGGTATATCAAACCATTCCACAAAACTTTAGATTTGAAGCTGGTAAAACATATCGTGTGTCATTTGACTATGAAAGTGGTAGCGATAATACGTATGCCTTTGTTGTAGGAAATAGAGCTTATGAAAATCCAAATACGTTAGAAAAACAAACACCACTGGAGAATACATGGGTAAATAGTGATACCGCAAAACATGCATCATTCCTTGTAACAGGAGATGAATCTGAAAACACATGGATTGGTATTTTATCAACAAGTACAGCAGGAGATACAAGAGGCGACGCAGGAAAAGCTGTTAACTTTAAAGGATATAATGACTTTATGTTAGATAATTTGATGATTGAAGAAATCGAATTAACTGGAAAAATGCTCATTGATAATTATCTGAAAGAACATTTACCAATTCCAGAAGGTTATACAGTAGAAACATTAAATGCTTATAAAGAAGCGTTATTTGCATTGAATTTAGTGCCTGAAACAATTACGCTTGATGAGGCACGTGCTGTTATTGCAAAAGTGGATGATGTGTACAATGCTCTTGAACCGGAAGAAACAGTGATTACACCAGAAGATATTGAAAGTGCAGATGCTCCTTCACAAAGTGGCGAAGACATTATGCGTGCATTTGACGGAGATTTATCAACAATATGGCATACGCCATGGAGTGAAGTGGCGATCAATAGACCTGTGACGATTGTATTAAAAGAACCTAAAGATATTACAGGTTTTGTTTATACTCCACGTCAATCAGGAAGTAATGGTAATTTAAGAAATGCGACACTTGTTGTGACAGATGATAAAGGTCAAGAGCATACTTACTCAGCAGAGAATTGGGCGAATAATGCTGAAGAAAAATGGTTAGAATTTGGTGAAACCATTAAAGCGAAAAAAATTGTTTTAACGGGGACATCATCTTATGGAGATTCTGAAAATACATTCCAATCAGCAGCAGAACTGTACTTCTTACTTCCTGAAAAAGAAAAACCAATACTTGATGAAACACCTTATACAGAAGCACTTGAAAAAGCGGGAACCTTATATGGTGTAGAAGATAAAGTGAATCGTATTAAAGAAGTATTTGCTTATGCGAAAGAACATCAGTTATTAACACCAGCAACATTGAATTACTTAGTTGAAGCATTAACGAAATTAGAATCTATTCCTGATTTTGTGACGAATGGTATGCATGTGACAGTAAAAGAAGATACCGACGGAAAAAAAGTCGCCATATTTGAAGATGATGACAAAGATACAGAGGCAACTGTTCGTATTCCTGTATCTGGTTTAGCAAATGATGTATATGCATTTGTTGTGAAACATTTGGCAAGTGAAGTCGTTGACTTAAAACCAGAAGATCATGATCTTTATGACATGTATTTTGTCGATAAAAATGGAGAGAAAAAACAAATTAAAGAATCAGCAGATGTAACTATTCCAGTAACAAGAGAAGTTGAGCATGTGTATCATGTTTCAGAAACCGATAAACGCACACTTGAAGAAGTACCGTTTACGATGAATGAAGAAAAAACAAGTGTTACTTTCCATGTTGAACACTTTAGTCATTATGCAATTGCATATAAACCAATACCAAAAGATGAAAGTTCAACAACGACAACGACAATGACGAGCACGTCATCCACAACTGAGACGACTACGGAAACAACAACACAAACAAATACAGAAACAACAAGTTCTCAGGTATCAGCAACACAAACAGAAAAAGTGACGACAACAACACAAAAACGTCCAAGTGAAAATGCTGATGCTGAATCTAGTGTTAGACAAGAAAAACCTCGTATTTCTATTTCTATTCGTCACACAACAGCATCTGATAAAGAATCACCAAGTCAACAAGGGGAAAAACCAGTAGGGAAACATTTACCGAATACAGGGGATGCGTCTACTTCAATGATTACTATTGGACTTATTGGCACTATTGTCGGTACAGTAATGAGTATCGTATCTAAAAAACGAAAAGCAGAATAGTAGTAAAGAATATCAATCACACAAGATAGCGTCTTGTGTGATTGGTTATCTCTTTTGATATAGAGCGCATATGAAAGAAACATTATATAGAATTAGAAATGGTATTGTTCATAGTGTTACCTCATGTATTATCTCATATCGGATACATTATAAAAACAACGATAAAAATACAAACAAATTCTTTAGCGATTTAAATCAAAATAAACAATATAACAAAAATATGTAACCGTATACAATTAAAGCGATTAGTATTTTATTAAGGAATATAGCTAATATATAAATCAATCAATAAAATTTAAATATCTTTTATTGACTAAAGAAATCATTCACTTAGAACGAATAATATCATTCATACAGAATAACCGTTAGTATTACAGTCTTTAAATAGGACACGTCAATGATACACATGTAATAACCATTTACCAAATACGTTTCAACGCAACACTTTTTATGTGTTTGTCGGAATGCGTTTTATCATATTTGGATTGGGAGCATGGTGGTATAAAAGGGAGGAAAAAATGAATAAAATCATAAAATGGATAAGTGCCATGTGTGTGATGTTCCTTTGCATCATTGGAGCAACAACAATACATGCAACAGAAAACGCATATCAATTCTATCCAACAGTACAAGACATCACTTATCAAGAAGAAAATTTATCATTAAGTAATCAGACGATTTCGCTTTATTTTGGGAATGGAATTGATGAAGAAACGAAAGCTTATGCACGTCAGTTATTGACAGCACATCATATTGTTTTTCAAGAAGTAACTCAAAAAGTAGACAATGGTATATCATTAAATGTTGAAATAACGGATACACAAGAAAACTTGTTTAGTCATTGGGATGCTTATTCATTAAACATTAACGCAACAGGTGTTCATATTATTGGAAAACATAAAGATGCAGCGTATTTTGGTTTGACAACATTACATCAAATATTAACACAAGCAACAAACCAAACGCTTCGTTATCTTACAATTTCCGATTATGCAGATGTGAAATATCGTGGGTTTATTGAGGGGTATTACGGTATTCCATGGTCTCATGAAAATCGTCAATCTTTAATGCAATTTGCAGGTCAATTTAAGGCTAATACATATATTTTTGCACCAAAAGATGATATTTATCATAGTCAACAATGGAAAACTCTATATCCAGAAGAAAAATTAGCACAAATACGTGAATTAGTAGAAGTGGGTAAATTAACAAAAACACGGTTTGTTTGGACAATTCATCCATTTATGAGTGGGGCTCGCTTTAATTTTTCACAGTATGAAGAGAATTATGGTTATTTAATCAATAAATTTGAACAACTGTATACAACGGGGGTACGTCAATTTGGTATTTTAGCCGATGATGTTGGTTCTATTGATCGCAATCAATTATTACGTTTATTAAATGATATTAGTCAATGGGCAAAAGATAAAGGAGATGTAGAAGATATTCTATTTTGTCCGGCTGGCTATAATACATCTTTCCAAGGAAATTTTTCAGAAATGAAAAAACTGAATGAAGCACCGGATAATATTCAATTTTTCTGGACAGGTGAAACAGTTGTTAATAGAGTAACGAATCAAACAATCAATCGTTTTAAAACATCTTCTACAACAGATGGACACCCAGGTAGAGCACCGTATTTTTGGTTGAACTGGCCTGTAAATGATTATAAAAAAAGTCGTTTACTAATGGGCCCAGCTGGCACATTATTAGAAACAGGTGTTACTGATTTAGCTGGTTTAGTGACCAATCCAATGCAACAAGCACAAGCAAGTAAAGTTGGAATTTTTGCTACAATTAACTACGGTTGGAATACACACCATTTTTCTTCTGATGATGTGTGGCATGACGGTATGGCATATATTGAGAAAAACCAAACAGATGCTTTATTAGAAATTACAAGACATTTACAAGATGTATCTCCAAGTGGACATGGTTTAGTCATGGAGGAATCAGAAGCATTTAAAGATTTGATTGCATCTTATCAACAAGCAGTAGAAAATGGAACATCTATCAAAGAAGTAGGTACATCTTTGATACAAAAATATCAAGTATTGTATCAAGCAACACAAGATTTTTTAAATGGTGCTGAAAATGAAGGATTAAAAGAAGAAATGACACCATGGGTAAACACACTCGCCAATATTGCACAAGCAAGTCAGTCTTTTATTGAAAGTGCGATTGCTTTAGAAGATAACGATACAGAAAAAGCATGGTTGGCATATTCTAAAGCTGCAACACAAGAAGAATTATCAAAAACACATACTGTACAAAATATTAGTAGTGTAGATAAAGTAGAAGCAGGTGCAAAACGTTTAACGCCATTTATGCAGTTTTTAAAAGAGAAAATGGCAGATAAAGTGAAACGAATTGTATTGCCACAACATGATGACACACAATCTGCTCCAGAAACACCTACGCTAGTTAAATCATCTCATTTCAATAGTATTTATAGTGGTAGTGAAGCAAATATGCTTGATAATAATCCAAATACATTCGTTTGGTACAGTGTTGCGGGAGATTCATTACCTCGTGATGCCTATTTAGGCGTTGATTTACATGAGGTGTACCGTATTGGTGACATTGCCTTTTTACAAGGAACAACATCTAATGACGATATTTTTAAAAATGCGGTACTTGAATATTCAGTTGATGGTGTGACGTATCAACCTTTTACAGATACGCTTTACAATCAAAAAGATGTTCGATACGATGCTACACAACAAAATATAAAAGCACGTTATATTCGTTTGAGAAATGGTGATAGTACAGAAAAATGGGCTGCCATGAGAGAAATTAGTGTGACAACATTAGCCAATCAACAGCTTATTGAAACGAATGTTGATAGTTTAAAAGAATTACCGGCAAAACAAACACCACAAACATTTATATTAAATCCAACAACACAAGTGACATTACAACCAAATGAATACATTGGATTGGATTTACAACGTATTCGCTCTTTAAAACGAGTGTCTATTGAACACACTAGTCAATTACCAATTTATGCAGGAACAAATAGAGATGATTTAAAACCATATACATTGGAAACTGTTCCAAATGCACGTTATATTGTGATAAAAAATACAACAGATAATCCAGTAACATTTGATATTCAACAATTTAACGTCGAAACAAATGATGTTCTACCATTGAAAGTGAAAGATACAAACTTTACGGATATGGAAAATCCTTTAGCTGCATTTGACGGAGATTGGAATACTAAAGCATGGTTTAAAAATAGTCAATTAGCAGGGAAATACGTTGTGTACGATTTAGGTCAAACGATTACTTTAGACAAAATCAAACAAATTGTATCTGACTCAGAACATGACTATATTCGCCATGGTAAAATTTCAGTTTCTGAAAATGGTACAGATTTTACAGATGTTTTAACATTAGGAGATACTGAAAATGATTTAGAAATAGAAGGTGTTTATCCAGATAGAGAAGTCCAAGTTTTAGGTAAATCTGCTAATGTCAATCATTTACCTGTTCGTTACATTAAAGTGATGTTAACGAAAAATAAAAGTGGTGATGATAAATGGGTACGTTTTAATGAGATTGTGTTAAATGACCGTGAAGAATTAAAAGTATCCAATAATCCGACTTTTGACGTAACACCGGCTGTAAGAAATGCCGATAGACCAGAAAATATGGTAGACAATCGTTTAAATACAGCTTTTAGAGGTTCACAAGATGGAGGAGAGTTACTCTATCATTTATCAGAAACAGCTTTCCATAATGCTTTAACTGTTATTCAAAATGACGAAGTATCTCATGCGAAAGTAAGTGCTCAAAATCGTGCGGGTGACTGGCAAGAGATTGGCGAATTAACAGGTGGTATCAATACATTTAACTTAAAAGATAAAGGTGATATTGTTACTGTAAAACTAACATGGCAGGAAAATAATCGACCAGTCATTTATGAAATGTATACCACTAATGGCATCAATCGTTTACCATTACAAAACTTGTTAAAAGAAATTGCGACTTTAAACGAAAACGATTATGCAGAGGGGTTCCCTGCCTTAAAAGAAAAAGTGACAGAGGCAAATCGTGTGTTGCAAGATGATGAGGCAACAGCAGAACAAATTGCACAAATGGTACAAGCATTACAAGATAAAGTCAATCAATTAAAAAAATATCATCTATTTATCTCAGAAGATGTGACAGTGAAAATGGCAGATGCAGATACTATCAAAGACTTAGAGATGAAGGTTGTACCAACGACAAGTCCTACTTTAGATCAAACGAATAAAGAGTACGATTTATATGACATTTATTTCGTGAAAAAAGGAACGACTGAAAAAGTGGAAGTTACACAACCAGCTAAAGTCATATTAAATATAAACGAAAATAAAACAGTGGCAGAAATCGTATATATCAATGAGCAAGACGAAAAAGAAAGTTTATCATTTGACATAATGCGTGAAGAAAACAAAGTTGTATTCCTAGCAACACACTTTAGTAAATACGGTGTGGTGTATACATCATCTAAACCGGCTGAACCAGAAGAAAATAAACCGGACGAAAATAAACCAGATGAGAATAAACCGGACGAAGTACCTGTGGAACAACCAAAAGATGAAGCAACAACGACCACAACAACAAGTCAAACTGAAACAAGTCAGACAGAAACAACCACACTCACAACAACGACAAAACAAGAAAAAACAGAAAACACAAGCACATCTGTAAGTACAAGTGTTGTACCAAAAGAAATTGCAGATGCAACAATGACAAAACAAAGAGTACACTTTATTAGTGGCTCTTCACAACAAGTAACAGATAAAAACAGTACACAAAATAACCGTCAAAAAGAACAATCAAAAGGATTACCGAATACAGGGGAACAAAACCACTGGTTACAAGTAGGTTTAGGTGCTGGTTTATTATTACTAGGTATTGGACTATGGATACTTTATACACGTCGTAAAAAGTAAGGGGCGAAAAAATATGCAAATGAAAAAAGGTTTAAGCATTTTGTCTATGGTAGCATTTTTAGTCGGGATTAGTGGTTATCACGCTATGGCAACAGAAACAATCACACAAAAAGTTAATATTGCACTAAATGCACAGGCGACGACAAATGATTCAGAAACAAACTATTGGGGTGCTGATAAAGCTGTTGACGGTATTATCAATAGAGAAGAAAGCGTCAAGGCTAATCAATCTCGTTGGTCAACAAATAGAGGGACAACAGATAAAATATTAACAGTTGATTTAGGTCAAGAAAGAGCATTTCAAGAATGTCGTATCGCTTGGGAAAGACAAAATGTAAAAGGATTTCGTATCGAAGCATCTCATAACGGAACAGATTATACACCGGTTTATGAAAAAAATGATGATACTTATGTTGAATTAGACACAACTGTTCGATTAAATACAGAGCAAACAGCACGCTATGTACGATTGGTTGTGACCAATTATGACGGAGGAGAAATAAATTGGGCGTCTGTTTCTGCGTACGAATTTCAAGTGATTTCAGAAATGACATTGCCGAATTTAGCATTGCACAAAGAAGCTACATCAAATGGGAATGAAGCTAATAGTTTAGCAGCAAATAAAGCAACAGACGGTAATGTGGATACAAGATGGGCGAGTACCGTTGGACAAAACCAAAAATGGTTACAAGTCGATTTAGGTGACGTCAAAACAGTAGGTTCAGTCGTGTTAGAATGGGAGCGTAAAAATGCTCAAGATTACACAATACTTGTTTCTGAAAATGGACAAGATTGGACAGAAGCCAAACATATTACAACGGCACCAGACTCCTTTAGAGAAACGATAAATTTGGATCAAAAACATCAAGCACGCTATATTAAAGTTCAAATCAATCAATTCAATCCAAGTGCTCCAAATCGAACAAGTGATTCACCAATTAACTGGGCAACTGTTTCGATTATGGAACTAGAGGCATATAGTGAACGTATTATACCTGAAAAACAAGTAACACTCCAAGATGTTGCCAACGGCTTACAAATACCCGACATTACTTCAGACATGACAACGTGGACATTACCAGAAGTACCAAATGGATATACAGTTTCCTTTATTGGTGCAGATTTGGAACAAGTTATTGACAGAGATTTAACGATACACAAACCATTAGTTGATACACCTGTTGTGGTAAACTACAAAATCTCTAATGGTACAGACAGTATTGAAACAGCAGCTATTCCTGTTACGGTACCGGGACAATATACAGTTGAAGAAACAGATAATGCAAAACCAACTGTTGTTCCTGCGATTGCAGAATGGAAAGGTCACACAGGTGAGTTTTCTGCAACGGATAGCACGCGTATTGTTGTAAATCCTACTGATAGACAAGCCTTACAAGAGATTGTAAATAGTTTTAAAGAAAGTTATACAGAATTGACTGGCAAACCTATTGATATTGTGGAAGGGACAGATACCCAAGCAGGAGATATTTATTTCTCTTTAAATCCACAAAATAGTGGCTTAAAAGAAGAAGGCTATTTCATGAATATTGATGATGCTATTCGTGTAGAAGCTAGTCATGTCAAAGGTGCTTTTTGGTCTACACAAACGCTTTTACAACTTTTGAAACAATCTACACAAATACCAAAAGGACTTGCTAGAGATTATCCAAAATACGCTGTTCGTGGATTTGTATTAGATGTTGGTCGCAAAATGATTAGTATGGAGCATTTAAGAAATACATTAAAACTTATGGCTTGGTACAAAATGAATGACTTACACGTGCATTTAAATGATAATTTCATCAATGTCGAACGTTACCAAACAACAGATAACCCTTACGGTGCGTATTCAGCATTCCGTTTAGAGTCTAATATTAAAGAAGGCGGTAATAACGGGCTGAACAAACAAGACTTAACGAGTAAAGATTTATTCTATACAAAAGCAGAATTTAAAGCGTTTATCCAAGAAGCAAAACGCAAAGGTATACAAGTTGTTCCAGAATTTGATACACCTGCCCATGCCTTAGCTTTTACAAAAGTAAGACCTGATTTAACAATGACCAATCATGCCGTTAGACGTTGGGTAGACCACTTAGAAGTAAGCAATCCGGCTGCTTTACAATTCGTAAAAGATGTTTGGAATGAATATTTAGACGGAGATAATGCCACATTTGGAGATACAGACGTGATACATGTTGGGGTAGATGAATTTGAAGGAAATAACGAAAGTTTTAGAAAATTCACAGACGATTTACTTGCCTTTGCACATGAAAAACATAAAACACCAAGATTATGGGGTAGTTTAACAGCCAAATCAGGACAAACACCTGTTCGTTCTGAAAATGTTCAAATGAATATTTGGAATACAGGCTGGGCAAATCCTAGTGCGATGTATAAAGCAGGCTATCAACTTATCAACACATTAGACGGCCCTTTATATATTGTTCCGGGTGCAGGCTATTATAATGACTTCTTAAATACACAAAACTTATATCAAACATGGGAACCAAATAAAATGGGTTCTGTTACCATTCCAGCAGGATCTGAGCAAATGTTAGGTGGTGCCTTTGCGATTTGGAATGATAAAATTGACTTAGAAGCGAACGGTATTACAGAATACGATGTCTATAAACGTTTCCAAGCAGCTTTACCAACGCTTGCTACAAAATTGTGGGGAAACAGAGATATTGGCAACTACAATACTTTTACACAAGCACTTACACAAATAGGCGAGCCTGCAAACCATAATCCGTATTATGATGTTGCATCAAAAACAGATACGATTGAAAAATATACATTCAATAAACAAAATTTAAATGATACATCAGGAAATGCGTATCATGGAACAGATGCAGAAAATGTGGAGTACGCAGACGGCAAAAAAGGAAAAGCTTTAAAATTAAATGGTGGTACAAGTTACTTTAATACACCAATTCAACATATCGGTCCAAACAATGTTGTGTCATTTTGGGTAAAAGTAAACCCTGATGCAGAGGGTGAACAAATTGTATTAGAATCTGATAAAGTAGCCATAAAAGCAGTTCAAAAAGAAACTGGTAAAATGGGTATTTCACTTGAAGGATATGATCATTCATTCGAGTATACCTTACCAAAAAATGAATGGGTACATGTCATGATAAAAGGATACCAAAACAAAACGGAACTTTATGTAAATGATGTGCTAACAGATACTTTAGGAAGAGGACAAACTGGCAATAAATTTACGACACTTGTTGTTCCTGCTTCAAGAGTAGGTAGTAAAACACATGCTTTAAACGGTTTATTAGATGATTTAATTATTTCAAAAGCAACACCTGAGGAAGATGATCCGATTGATCCAACGAACTTTACGGTGTCTTCTGATAATGAAAATGAAGACGGACGTATTCAAAATGCATTTGACAATGATTTAAATACCATTTGGCATACAAAATGGAGTCCAGCTAAACAAGACTTACCAGCAACTATTTTAATAGATATGCAAAAAGAAATAGAGATTGATAAACTTGGTTATGTAGCTAGACAAAATGGTACAAACGGTGATATTAAACACTTTAGATTATCTGTGAAAACAAATGAATCTGATGACTATACAACTATATACGAAGGTAGATTTAGTCCAGATAAAGCAAAACAATTTGCCTCATTTGCACCTTCTCTTGCACGATATATCAAACTTGAAGTATTAGAGGGTGAAGCTGGATTTGGTTCAGCAGCTGAATTTTCTTTATACGAGCATGATATGAAAAAAGTGCTACGTGACTTAGTTGCAGATGTTAATGATAGTTATGTACAAGAAGATTATACTGATTCATCTTGGCAAGACCTAGTGGCACGTAAACAAGAAGCACAAACTGTATTAGATGATGAGCAGGCAACAAGAGAACAAATTGATGCAGCAGTTGAGGCGTTAAACACGGCTGTTAATCATCTTATCTTAAAAGATGAAAGCCCAACAGAACAACCAACGCCACCTGCGACAACATCAACGACATCAACAACATCAACAACATCAGATAGTACAAGCACAGAAACGACAACGACTCAAAGTACTGAAAGTAGTCAAACGACAACTCAAACAACAACGACCCAAACGACTACTCAAACAACAACAGAAACAACAACGCAAAGCACAACCACTCAAACAACGACGACAACAGAAACAAGCCGTCCAAATGATGAAACGACAACGACCCGTCCAGCTGGTGAGGTGACCACAAGTACAACGACTCAAACAACACAAAGTGAAAGTCCTGTCACAACAACAATAACAAGTCAAGATGTCACAACATCACAATCTGGACAAAGTACGCAACCAACATCAACGACAACACGCCGTACGAGAGTAGTACGTCCGTTGCCAAGTGAGTTTGACAAAGGGAAACAAAATGAACATGTGTTGATTGATGAAAAAACAGGTATTCAAGCCATTAATCTTCAATATGATAGAGCAAAACATGTTTTAGTCGTAAAAGAAAGAGAAGCTATCTCTGCTTTAAGTTCTCAACCACATATTGCTTATGACATATATGTATTCAACAAAAAAACACAACAAATTGAACAGATTACTGGAGAAACAAAAGTCTTTGTCCCAACGCGTCATCACATTCAAAAAGTACATTATATTAAAGATAATCAAGTGAAAGAAGATGTACCTTTTGAAGATGTATCAGGCGGTATTGTTTTCTATACAACGCATTTCTCTGTTTATGCTCTTGTATACGATAAACACGATTTACCAAATACAGGAACAAGTCATGACTTTGTATGGCAAACAATTGGTTTGATGCTATGTTTAAGTGCTAGTGTTTATCTATTACGTAAAAAAACAAAATAGTTTAATGTCATAAAAAAGAGGCGAATCTACATTTTTGTAGGTTTGCCTTTTTTTATTCTCATAATAGAGAATTTCATAGTGTTTTCCTATGCTTTCACACTTTTTTAAAGTACAATAGAATAAGAACATAGAATAGGAGTAGAATATGTTATATACAACAACAGCAACGAATACGGACGGTATTAACGGATTAGTTTTTCTATCTGATTTCCCTGAAAAAATAAAAGTGTCACACCCACTTGACAATGACTTGGGGTTTAATCCAGAACAGTTGATAGCTCTGTCTTGGTCAACATGTTTAAATGCTACAATACAATCTTTATTGAAAGCACGAGGGTATGCACATATAAATTCTAAAGTAGATGTGACTGTTGATTTACAAAGAGAATCAAATGGTGTTGGTTTTTTCTTTGATATAAAAGCCGTTGCAACGATTTGGACATTACCACTTGATATAGCTACTGATATTGTTGAATCGGCACATCAACGATGTCCTGTATCCAAGTTAATCAAAGATGCAAAAACCGTTCAATTAAGTGTTCAAATTGCTGAATGAACATTAAAAAATTCTCATTTTAACTCTGTTTCTTCCTATTTATAACACATCATATACATAGGGGATAACAGTCTAGGAAATGTAAAAAGAGAATGTTATAATGCACGTAATGGAGGTGTAGGATATGAGTAATCTTTCAGAACAAGCAATTCAAAGTGTCGAAAATGACGTTGCAAGTTTAGTGTCTGAATACAAAGTGAAAATGGAAGATATATCTCGTGATATTGATGCTAAGATTTTTGATTTTAAAGAAAGCATTGAACAAGAGATTTCTGATTATCAGCAACATGTTTCAGCACACTATCAAGAAAAACTAACACAAAAACGCATTGAAACAGAAAAAGAAATAGAACAAGAGATACATGAGTTGCAAGAAAAAATTCATCATCATAAAGACATGTTCGTACAACGTATTTTAGAGGAGGTTCAAACACGCTATGGCAGTATCTAAAATGCAAAAATGGACCATTTTAGTTGAAGATGAATATCGGTCTTTACTGTTAAAAACAGTACAAGAATTACAACATTTTGAACCTATTGATACAAATTTTGTCACAAAAACAGTAAATGATGACGAACATCAATACGAACAACTTTTAACACATATTCGTCATGCTCAATCAGTATTAGGACCATTTGTGCCTAAAAAAATAAAAAAGACACGTTTTTCACTTACATTATCTGAACTTGAACAACAAATGGTTGATGTAGACAAACGAGATATTTTGACACAAATACTAAACATTGATGAAAAAGAAAAATTGTTACAAAAGCAAATGGGGGATAACAAAGATAAGCATGACTTATTAAAAAAATGGCAATCTTTGCCATTATTGCCTAAGGACATGAGAAAATTAACGTATATACATACATTTGTTGGTGTTATTCCACAAACAAAAACAAATGATTTTTTAGACACATTATTACATCATGAGCATTTATTTGTTGATGTGTTGTATCGTGATACGCATGATATTGGTCTGATTGCCTATATTGATAAAACGTTGGTGAATGAAGCGAATGATGTGCTATCAAGTGTCCAATTTGAAAAATTTGATTATCCATTTGAACAATTACCAAAAGATATGTTGATAGAAACAGAACTTTTGCAAGAAGCAATAAATGAAAAACGGTATCGACTGATTGCGGAAAAAGAAGCATTAAGTCAATTTTATGCTGATTTATTACTGTTAGAAGAATATACCTATACAAAATATTTATGCCAAAAAGCATCTGCTTATTTTTCGACAAGTCAACATATTAGTGGATTAACTGGCTGGATTTCAGAAGAAAAAAGTTCTCTACTTCAATCTCTTATAGCCAAAACATTGCCACAAGGAGCGTATGTCTTTTTAGAAAATACAGAAAGTGTAGACGAAAAAGAGATTCCTATTGTGTTAAAAAATCATCCTTTAGTCGAACCATTTGAATTATTGACAGAAATGTACAGTGTTCCAAAATATTCAGAAATTGACCCTACACCATTACTAGCACCATTTTACGCTGTCTTTTTTGGTATGATGGTGGCAGATATTGGCTATGGATTAGTGATGTTTTTAGGCACACTATATGCTTTAATAAAACTTTCTTTACCTAAATCAACGAAAAAAAATATTAAATTATTTCATATTTTGTCGTATCCAACGATGTTGTGGGGACTGATTTTTGGGTCATTTTTCGGACTAGAATTACCATTTCATCTTTTATCGGCGTCATCAGATCCTATTACGATATTGATCATATCCGTTGTGTTTGGTGTCATTCAACTGATTTTTGGTCTTTTAGTAAACACACGCACCCAATTAAAAGCAAAACAATATAGTGCTGCTTTTTCTGATGGATTGTGTTGGGTAGGGTTACTCCTTGGTTTAGTGATGTATGCATTAAGTCAAACGACATCACTCACATGGTTAGCAACAATCGGACAGTATACTTTGTTAATAAATGCTATTGGGATTGTTTTGAGTACAGCTTTAGGAACAAAAAATAAAATTTTAGGTATCGGTTCAGGTGTTTATAAATTATATGGAGCAAGTAGCTATATTGGTGATTTATCAAGTTATACACGTTTAATGGCACTTTGTGCTGCCGGAGCAAGTATCGGTTCAGCGTTTAATTTAATTATTTCGTTACTACCAGTTCCTGCTCGTTTTACAATCGGCATTGTTTTGTTTGTTTTACTACATGCCCTTAACTTTGGGTTATCCTTATTAGGTGCTTATGTACATGGCATACGTTTACAGTTTGTCGAATTTTTTGGAAAATTTTATGAAGGTGGCGGTCGTGCCATTAAACCTTTAAAAACCTATGAAAAATATAATGATTTAAAAGAAAGATATTCGGAGGAAAAATAATATGGACGCATTTTTAACATTTATGCAATCACAAGCGGGAAGTTTTACATTAGCATGTTTAGGGATTGCTTTAGCTATCATTTTTAGTGGGACAGGATCTGCTAAAGGTGTTGGGATGACAGGTGAAGCTGCTGCAGCTTTATCAAAAGAACAACCAGAAAAATTCGGTAAATCAATGGTATTACAGTTATTACCCGGTACGCAAGGATTTTATGGATTTGTTATTGGTTTAATGATTTATTTCAGATTAGGAACACTTACTTACGATTCAGCATTTAAATTATTGATTGCAGGTGCTGTTGTTGGCTTTACCGGTTTAACATCTGCTATTGCTCAAGGACGTGTGGCAACTGCTGGTATTCAAATTTTAGCGAAAAATGAAGAACATTTCATGAAAGGTGCTATTTATGCCGGAATGGTTGAAATGTACGCTATTTTAGGATTTGTTATTGCTATGTTTTTAGTAATATAAATTGGTGCAATATGATGAATGATATAAAACAATTTACACAGCATATCTTACAGAGAAAAGAAAAAGAATTATTAAAACAGTTATCAGAGCATCAAGTATCAGAAAATAATCGCTTTGAGAAAGAACATGATATGTATGTATCAAAAAAAGACAAAGCAATGCAAGAGATTGATGCAAAAGAAACACTTACTTATAGCATAGAGGAACAAAAAATCATCAATCATAAACGAAATATGATTTTAAAAGCAAAACAAGAGGCGTTACTATCTTTATTTGAAAAAGCCGAAAATGTTATGGCTAATTGGTCATCTACACACTATCAGCAATTTTTTGATAGCGTCATTCAAACACTTGATTCAACAAAACAATATCGATTATCTTTAGGAGAACGTGTAGCACATGATTTTGTATTACCTGATTTTATTAAAAAATCAGATGAAACAATTAAAAATGCATATGGTTTTGTATTAGAATCGGAAGGCATTGTCTATAATTATTTATCTCATCAACTATTATCTGATTTAAAACAAGATTATGTAGGACAGTTAGCTACATTACTAGATGATAAAAAATAGAGTAGGGGGAGATAGGATGAATGATACAGTATACGCAAGTTTAAATACTTTTGTTCGTATAAAAGAAAATCAATTATTGTCTAAGGAAACCTTCGATACTTTATTAAAAGCTCAATCGTTGAATCATGCATTCAATCAATTAAAATCAACGATTTATAGTGAATTAACAGAACAGTTTGAAGAACAGTTAATGTCAATTTTAACGGATACGTATGCTCAGTTAAAACAAGAAACACCTAAACAAGAAGTGCTTGACGTGTTTACATTGGTATATACGTACCACAATTTAAAAATTTTGTTAAAAACCCATATTGCCAATATGTCGTTAATGCCATTGTTAATACCTATTGGGCGTTATGAAAAAGATGCTTTAGAGCAATTGGCAAAAACAGGTACGTCAGATGTATTACCAAAAATAATGGTAGACGAAGTGTATCATGCGATTGCTCATTACAAAGAATACGGACAAATTCAAGCTTTGGATATTTTAATGGATAGAGCTTACTTTATTCATTTAAAACATATTGTTGATGATTTGGAACAACCTGAAGTCAAAAAAATTGTAACGGCTTGGGCGGATTTATACAATTTGAATTGTGTATTAAGAACACTTCATAAAAAAGTGAGCCGTAGTTTTTTGCTGTCGATTTTATCTCAAACAGGTAGTATGGATATAAACATCATTGTCGAGTTAGCGATGAGTAATCGATTAAGTGATTTATTTGCTATGTATCGTGAAAAAGATTTTTCGACTGTTTTACCAGATATTTTTTCAGTCGATACGTGTTCATCTATTGATGTCGAAAAAGCAAGAGATAGTATTGCACATTACTATTTATCAAATGCACCTTATCAAGCATTTGGTATGTTACCTGTTTTATCTTATATGTATTACAAAGAAATGGAAATTAAAAATTTACGTCTAATTCTAACAGGAAAAGATAATGACATGGACGAAGCCGTGTTAAAAGAAAGGATGCGACCAATCTATTATGGCTTATAAAATTGCAGTAGTTGGTGATAAAGATTCTATTATGCCGTTTAAAATGATTGGTTTTGATACATTCTTTTGCAGACAACCACAAGAAGCTAGAGAAACCATTCAAACATTGGCCAATCAACATTACGGCATTATCTATGTAACAGAACAAATTGCGCAAATAATTCCAGAAGTTATTGCTTATTACCGAAACAAATCTATCCCAGCGGTTATTTTAATACCGAATTACAAAGGCAGCTTAAACATCGGATTAAACAATATACAAGAAAACGTAGAAAAAGCTATCGGACAGAATATCTTGTAGCCGTAGGAAGCAACGCTGACGTACGGATACAAGATGGGACGGACGAGTGCAACAAAAAAATCTCGAAGAGATTTAACAAGCACTCGGAGTACCAAACCATAGAAAGCCGTAGGAAGCAACGCTAAGGAAGCTGCGGAGCAAAGCTCCCTAGTACGATATTCGTAACTAGCAAAGCTAGAACGACTATCGCAATGGGACGGACGAGTGTAACAAAAAAATCTCGAAGAGATTTAACAAGCACTCGGAGTACTAAACCATAGAAAGCCGTAGGAAGCAACGCTAAGGAAGCTACGGAGCAAAGCTCCCTAGTACGATATTCGTAACTAGCAAAGCTAGAACGACTATCGCAATGGGACGGAGCGAAACAAAAATGTAAGGAAATCACGGAGCGAAGCTCCCTGATACGACATTCGTAAAACAGCAAAGCTGTAACGACTGTCGCTATTAAGAAAGAAAGGACTAATGTTGTGAAATCAGGAACAATTATAAAAGTGTCAGGGCCATTAGTCATGGCGTCTGGTATGGAAGATGCAAATATCCAAGATATTTGTAAAGTAGGACATATTGGATTGATTGGCGAGATTATTGAAATGAGAAAAGACGTTGCTTCTATCCAAGTTTATGAAGAAACGTCAGGAATAGGTCCGGGTGAACCTGTTGAAACAACAGGAGAGGCATTATCTGTTGAATTAGGACCTGGAATATTGTCACAAATGTTTGACGGTATTCAACGTCCTTTAGATACATATCATGAAAAAACACAAAGTGATTTTTTACTTCGTGGTGTAGACATTAAACCATTAAGTCGTGAAAAGAAATGGGTCTTTTCACCTAGTGTATCTGTTGGAGATACTGTTGAATCAGGAGATATTATCGGAACGGTTCAAGAAACAGAAGTGATTGAACATCGTATTATGGTTCCATATGGGAAAAAGGGTGTTATCACATCTGTTGAATCAGGAGAAGTTACATTAAACGATACAGTGTACACATTACGAACAGAAAAAGGGATTGAAAGTTTTACAATGTTACAAAAATGGCCTGTTCGACGTGGTAGACCATTTAAACGTAAAATGAATCCAAATGAACCGATGTTAACTGGACAACGTGTCATAGATACATTTTTCCCTGTTACAAAAGGAGGAGGAGCAGCCGTTCCAGGACCTTTTGGAGCAGGAAAAACAGTTGTACAGCACCAAATCGCCAAATGGGCAAATGTTGATATTGTCGTTTATGTTGGATGTGGTGAACGTGGAAATGAAATGACAGACGTTTTGAATGAATTCCCAGAATTGATTGACCCAAATACAGAAAAGTCTATTATGAATCGTACTATTTTGATTGCCAATACATCTAATATGCCTGTGGCAGCACGTGAAGCATCCATTTATACAGGTATTACCATTGCAGAATATTTTAGAGATATGGGGTATAATGTAGCGATTATGGCAGACTCAACATCACGTTGGGCAGAAGCATTACGTGAAATGTCGGGACGATTAGAAGAAATGCCCGGAGATGAAGGGTATCCTGCTTATTTAGGTAGCCGTATTGCCGAATACTATGAACGTGCAGGGAAAGTCGTGACGTTAGGTGGAAAAGAACGTATAGGTTCCGTCACAGCGATTGGTGCCGTGTCACCTCCTGGAGGAGATATTTCTGAACCGGTCACCCAAAATACATTACGTATCGTGAAAGTCTTTTGGGGATTAGATGCCTTACTAGCACAAAAACGACATTTTCCGTCAATGAACTGGTTAACATCTTATTCACTATATTTGGATGAAGTTGGGCATTATTTAGACAGTGCATTATCATTAAATTGGTCAGAGCACGTTATACATGCCATGAAAGTATTGCAAGAAGAATCAGAGTTGGAAGAAATTGTAAGGTTGGTCGGATTAGATTCATTAGCAGACAAAGATAAAATTACTATGTTAATTGCTCGTATGATTAGAGAAGACTATCTACAACAAAATGCTTTTGATGAAGTAGACACATTTACTTCTTATAGAAAGCAAGCAACTATGCTAGATTTAATCATTACATTTGAAAAAGAAGCACGTAAAGCATTGTCATTAGGTGCCTACTACGATGAAATTGTAGATGGCACGGTACACGTTCGTGATAGAATTGCACGTGCAAAATATGTACCAGAAACTGAACTAAAGACACTACATGTATTAAAAGAAAATATTCCACAAACACTACAAGACGTAATGGCTAAAGGAGGTATGACAGAGCGTGATTAAAGAATATAAAACAGTTAGCGAAGTCGTAGGACCTTTAATGGCTGTTGAACACGTAGAAGGTGTTAAATTTGATGAATTAGTAGATATTCAGCTACAAGATGGCACCGTTAGACGTGGACAAGTCTTAGAAGTACACTATGACAAAGCGTTAGTCCAGTTATTCGACAGTCCAAGTGGTATTAACTTGCGAGATACAAAAGTTAGATTTAAAGGAAAACCATTAGAACTTGCTGTATCAGAAGATATGGTTGGCCGTATTTTTGATGGAATGGGTCAAGTGAAAGATGGTGGTCCAAATATTATTCCTGAAAAATTTTTAGATATTAACGGACAAGCAATTAATCCGATTTGCCGTGATTATCCGGATGAATTTATTCAAACAGGAATTTCGTCTATTGACCACTTAAATACACTAGTACGTGGACAAAAATTACCCGTCTTTTCCGGATCGGGTTTGCCTCATAAAGAACTTGCCGCACAAATCGCTCGTCAAGCGACTGTCCTAAATTCCGATGAAAAATTTGCGGTAGTTTTTGCTGCTATGGGTATTACTTTTGAAGAAGCAGAATACTTTATGGAAGATTTTAGAAAAACAGGTGCTATTGAGCGTTCTGTTATGTTTATCAATTTAGCCAATGACCCTGCTATTGAACGTATTGCAACACCAAAAATGGCATTAACAGCAGCAGAATATTTAGCTTTTGAAAAAGATATGCACGTATTAGTTATCATGACAGATATGACCAATTATTGTGAAGCATTACGTGAAGTGTCTGCTGCACGCCGTGAAGTACCTGGACGAAGAGGGTATCCTGGTTATTTGTATACTAATTTATCCACTTTATACGAAAGAGCAGGACGCCTTATTGGAAAAAAAGGTTCTGTTACCCAAATTCCAATTTTAACAATGCCTGAAGACGATATTACACACCCAATTCCAGACTTGACGGGATATATTACAGAGGGACAGATTATTTTATCCAGAGATTTATACAATGCAGGTATAAAACCTCCAATCAATGTTTTACCGTCTTTATCACGTTTAAAGGATAAAGGAACCGGAGAAGGAAAAACAAGAGAAGATCATGCCGCAACAATGAACCAATTATTTGCTGCCTATGCTCAAGGAAAACAAGTAAAAGAGTTAGCTGTTGTATTAGGTGAATCAGCTTTATCTAAAACGGATAAATTATACGTTGAATTTACAACACGTTTTGAGGAAGAATATGTCAATCAAGGATTTTATAAAAACCGTTCTATTTTTGATACATTATCACTTGGTTGGGAATTACTATCTATTTTACCTAGAACAGAGTTAAAACGTATTAAAGATAATATGTTAGATAAGTATCTTTCCGAGGAGTGATGACATGACACGTTTAAACGTTAAACCAACCCGTATGGAATTGTCTGTCTTGAAAAAAAGATTAAAAACATCTACTCGTGGACATAAATTATTAAAAGATAAACAAGATGAACTTATGCGTCGTTTTATCCTTCTCATCAAAGAAAATCATACATTAAGACAAGATGTTGAAATGCGTTTAACAAAGGGAATGCAATCTTTTGTTTTAGCTAAATCATTATTACACGAAGCTTTTATTGAAGAAGCGTTTGCTTTACCAACACAAGAAGTATCCTTACAAATAGATGAGCAAAATATTATGAGCGTTACAGTACCTAAGTTACATGTACAATTTCCTGAAGATGTTCATCAAAAAAATACATTTCAATATGGTTTATTAAACTCAAATAGTGATATGGATAAAGCGATTGATGAGTTAACAGATACAACAAAAGCATTATTACGTTTAACAGAAGTTGAAAAAACATGTCAGCTACTCGCAGATGAAATCGAAAAGACACGCCGTCGTGTAAATGCATTAGAACATTTAATTATTCCACAACTTGAAGAAACTATTGCATATATTCAAATGAAACTTGAAGAAAATGAACGTAGTAATATCATTCGTATGATGAAAGTAAAAGATAAATAAAAAATCATCAGGCACTTTTTAGTGTCTGATGACTTTTTATTTAATAAGTTGATACTAAACGGATAACTCATGATAAATATCTTTTCTATGTCCAAATTCAAGTGCTAAAATAATCAAAGTATTTTCTTGAATATCACAAATCAATCGATAATATCCAATACGATAGTGCCATTCCCGTGACTTATCTCCAGTTAAACCTTTCCCGTGTTGTCTAGGATTATTTGTACCTTCTAAATGCTTATCAATCCATGCAAATAAAAGTCGTTGAATCTGTCTATCTATTTTTTTGATTTGATTTTGTGCTTTTTTTGAATAGTGAATATGATACATTATTCAAATCCTAATTCTTTCTTGAAATCAGCATGTGATAATGTTTCAGAGTTTTCCAAATATTCTTGGAATGATTGTTTATATAATTTTAAATCATATTCATCTTCAATCACTGTTTCTAAAGCTCTCTTAAACAAGCTAGACAAACTTTGTCCTTGAATTTGTGCATAATTTTTAAAAAATGTTTCCTCTTCTTTATTTAATCGAACGGTAATTGTACTCATGTTATCTCCTCCGTATATGTGTTACATTGTAACACATTATTTTTAGGAATGTCATTTTTCTTATTCTAGTTACGCCGAACAAGAAATAAAATATCTTAATATTTTTATGAAAACAATAGATAACTTTGCTAATTTATGTTATATTAGAAAGAAGATTATAATATTAGGTGGAAATAAAATATGGCAGAACGTGGATTGTTGATTGTTCTTTCTGGACCGTCAGGTGTTGGAAAAGGAACTGTTCGACAAAAAATATTTGAACAAACTCAAAACGATGCACTGATTTACTCTATTTCAGCGACAACAAGACAGTGTCGTGAGGGAGAAGTAGACGGTGTTGATTATTTATTTAGAACAAAAGAAGAGTTTGAACAAATGATTAAAGATGGCAAAATGTTAGAATATGCCGAATACGTTGGGAACTATTATGGGACTCCCGTTGATTATGTAGAAGAAATGTTAGAAAAAGGCAAAGATGTCTTTTTAGAAATAGAAGTCAATGGTGCTATACAAGTAAGAAGTAAAATGCCAGAAGGTGTATTTATTTTTTTAACACCACCTGATTTAGAAGAGTTAGAACGACGTTTAATTGGTAGAGGAACAGATGATGCTCCTATTATTGAAAAACGTATTAAAAAAGCAAAAGAAGAACTTGCTTTAATGAAACATTATGATTATGCTGTTATCAACGATGATGTTCAATCAGCTGTTGATAAAGTGAAAGCAATTATTCAAAGTGAACATTTAAAAGTGACTCGTGTTTTTGACGAGTGGCATAGTAAATAAGTAGGAGGCAAATCATTATGATGTTATATCCATCTATTGATAAATTATTAGATAAAATTGATTCAAAATACTCACTAGTTATCGTTTCTAGTAAACGAGCTCATGAACTAGACCGTCATGAAGAAGGTGCTTTAGAAGATTACGATTCATATAAAAATGTAGGTCGTGCTTTAGAAGAAGTTGTAGCAGGTGAGTTAACGATTGACCCGCTGACAACACCAGAAGAAGTTTAATAGTCTTAAAAGTAGCGAGGAAACGATTCTGTTATACTCGCTTTCTTTTTGTGAATTTTTAAAAAATATGCTAGAGTAATAGTGCGTATTATGAGGTAGAGGAGGAATACAATGTCCATGTTTTTAGATTATGCAAAAGTCTTTGTAAAAGCTGGAAAAGGCGGAGATGGTATGGTGGCGTTTCGTCGTGAAAAATATGTTCCAGACGGTGGACCAGCTGGTGGAGATGGTGGAAATGGCGGTAGTGTTATTTTTCGTGTCGACGAAGGACTTAGAACATTGATGGATTTTAGATATAATCGTATTTTTAAAGGTAAAAATGGCGAAAATGGAATGAGTAAAAGCATGTTTGGTAAAGGTGCAAAAGATACTTATGTCAATGTTCCAGCGGGAACCATTGTTAGAAATGCACAAACAAATGCTGTCATTGCAGATATGACTGAAAAAAATCAAGAAGTTGTCATTGCCAAAGGTGGACGTGGTGGACGTGGAAATAAACGTTTTGCAACACATAAAAATCCCGCTCCAGAAGTTGCTGAAAATGGTGAATCAGGAGAAGAATTAGAAGTTATTTTAGAGTTAAAAGTGCTAGCTGATGTTGGGTTGGTAGGTTTTCCATCAGTTGGGAAATCGACTTTATTATCTGTTGTAAGTAGTGCTAAACCTAAAATAGCCGAATATCATTTTACGACAATTGTACCAAACTTAGGTATGGTTAGTGTTCCACATACATCAGAACAATTTGTTATGGCAGATTTACCCGGATTGATTGAGGGAGCTTCATCTGGGGTTGGGTTAGGTATTCAATTTTTAAAACATATTGAACGTACACGTGTTATTTTACATGTGATTGATATGGCAAGTATTGAAGGAAGAGATCCTTTTGATGATTATGAAAAGATTAACCATGAGCTGTCTACTTATCAATTACGTTTATTAGAACGTCCAACAATTATCGTGGCAAATAAAATGGATATGCCACAAGCACAAGAAAATTTAATCGTCTTTAAACAAAAACTAAATGAAATATATTCTGATAAGCAGATTGATATTGTGGAAATTTCTGCATGGCAATCAAAAGGTGTTGAGGAATTATTACTTAAAACATACAGCTTGTTAGAAGAAACAGATCCATTCCCATTATTTGAAGATGAGGTTGTGCTTGAAGAAAATATTGTTTATACATTGGAACAAGAACAACCGTTTACGATTACACGAGATGATGACGCAATCTGGGTATTAAGTGGAGAAAAATTAGAAAAATTATTTGATATGACTAATTTTTCACATGATGAAAGTATTATGCGTTTTGCACGTCAGTTGAGAAGTATGGGGATTGATGAAGCATTACGTGAAAAAGGTGCAGTAAGTGGAGATACCGTACGTATTAAATCTTTTGAGTTTGAGTTTGTCGATTAAGGTCATACAGTTAGAAAGGAGTTGGTCATATGTATTTACAGTTTTTAGGAACTGGTGCAGGCGTCCCTTCAAAAAGTAGAAATGTATCATCTATCGCTTTAAAAATGTTAGATGAACGAAATGAAGTATGGTTATTTGATTGTGGAGAAGCTACCCAACATACTATTTTACATACGAGTATTCGTCCTAGAAAAATTACTAAAATATTTGTTACACATTTACATGGAGATCACATTTATGGATTACCTGGATTATTAAGTAGTCGTGCGTTTCAAGGAGGAGAAGAATCTTTAACGATTTATGGACCAGTCGGTATTAAAGATTTTGTCTTAACCTCTTTAAAAATTTCACATTGTCATTTGAAGTATCCATTACATTTTGTTGAGCTCGAGCAAGAAGGAGTTGCTTATCAAGATGATAAAATTGCTGTAAAGTATATGACATTACAACATGGAATACAGTCTTATGGCTATCGTGTTATTGAAGCTGATTATCCTGGTGAATTACAAATTGAGAAATTGAAACAGTACAATATTCCTAATGGGCCTATTTTTGGTCGTATTAAAAAAGGTGAAATTGTAACATTAGAGGACGGTACAGTGATCAATGGTAAGGACTTTATTGGTGAGCAAAAAAAAGGAAGAGAAGTCGTTATTTTTGGAGATACACGTTTTGTGTCATCCCATATTTCATTTTGTCAACATGCTGATGTTTTAGTACATGAATCGACATTTGGAAAAGGCGAAGAAAAATTAGCTCATAATTATTTCCATGCCACTTGTCAACAGGCAGCAGAAATTGCTGTAAAAGCAAATGTAAAACAACTTTATTTAACACATATTAGTTCAAGATATTTAGGACAAGATGTTAAAAAACTTCAAAAAGATGCACAAGCCATTTTTGCAAATACAAAAGTTGTCCATGATTTATTAGAAATTGAGGTGCCTTTTAATCATGACTAGAACGATTTTATTAACAGGAGCAACTGGTGGATTAGGACAGGCGCTGGTTGAAGAATTAACACAAGAACCAACACATTTTATACTAGTTGGTCGAAAAGAACCAATATTAAAAGAATTAAAAGATACGTTTACAAGTGATACAGTAACTGTTGATTACATTGTTTGTGATTTATCGAAAGAACAAGATAGACAAATGTGTTTAAATGCGTTACCAGAACAAATTGACATCATCATTCATAATGCGGGTTATGGTATATTTGAAGAAGCTCATTTATTTACAGATAATACAGTAGAGCATATGTTTTCTGTAAATATTTTGTCACCGATTGTATTGACGAATGCTTTATTACCTAAATTATATAAACAAGGTAAAGGACATATTATTTTTGTTGCTTCTCAAGCGAGTAAAATGGCAACACCCAAGTCATCTATTTATTCAGCAACGAAATTTGGACTAAGAGGATATGCGAATGCTCTTCGATTAGAAGCAAAAAAACATGGTATTTTTGTGACGACGGTTAATCCCGGACCTATTGATACAGGATTTTTTGATATTGCAGATAAAACAGGACAATATCAAAAAGCAGTAGCAAATACCATGCTCACAGCAAAAGATGTTGCTCGGAAGATAAGTCGAAGAATTTTTAGACCTACACGAGAAATCAATTTACCATTTAGTATGGCGGTAGCAGCGGTTCTTTATGAAGTATTGCCAACAGTGTCGGATAGATTAGTTTTGAAATTGTTCAATAAAAAATGACAATCATTTCAATTTATTATATAATAAATTGAACAATAAAAACGATGAAGGAGTTTATTATGGCTAAAGAAATGACACATTTAAAATTTTATTTTAGAAATGGTGAAACTTGGACAGTCGAAAGAAGAACGATTGGAGATTTATGGATTAAACAAATCACAACAAGTTTTGGACGTATTGGCGAAAGTGATTTCCAAAAAATTCATCCATGTGGTTCTTTTAGAATTGAAGTATATCCAGAAGCTGATCATGTTAATACAAAAGATATCAATCTTGGCGGATTAGAACAAGGTATGTTTGGACGTGTACGTACATATCAAGATATTGAAAAAATGGATATTGTATTTGATACAAATGATGCAGACACTGTTTATTTCCCTTATAAAGCATTAGATGAAGATGGTATGGATAATAAATATCAATCATCAGTAGTTGCATCTAACGGACATTTATACATTGTTGTAGATTCTGAAAAAACAGTAAACGATATTTATCATGTATAAAAAGAAAGGTGAGGTTTTTAACCTTGCCTTTTTGTATTTATAAAATTGTATTTTTTAATAACTGATTTTATCTTTCTTACGATTGATAAAACTGATAGTTGGTATAATTATGGCTTTTTTTATAAAATATAGACCAAAAAAAATTAATTGTTCGTTTTTTTGAAAAAATAACTTTATTTTTCATGTTTTTTTCATTTTAAAATACAATTTATTGTCTGAAACCGTAAAAAAAGAATAAAATTTGTTTTATTTTTCGTGTTTATATGTTAAAATAGAATTGTTCTTATGGAACATCATATCGAGGAGGGTATTTATATATGTCAAAAAGAAAAGTTTTAGGATTAGTTACAATGAGTGCAGCTGCGGTCTTATTATTAGCAGCATGTGGTAATAAATCTGCTTCTAATTCAATGGAGAAAACAACTGCTGGTGAAAAAGCAGCGAAAAAATTCTCAATTGTTATGGTAACTGACTCTGGTGGTGTTGACGATAAATCATTTAACCAAAGTGCTTGGACAGCAATGCAAGCATGGGGTAAAGAACATGGTCGTGAAAAAGGTGCAGAAGGTTATAACTACATTCAATCTTCTGGTGAAAAAGACTATGCAACAAACTTTAAAAAAGCTGTATCAGCAAAATATGATTTAATTTTTGCGGTAGGTTTCACTTTACAAGAAGCAGCAAATAAAGCAACAGAAGAAAACAAAGATAATCATTTTGTTACAGTTGATAGTGTAATTAAAGATCAATATACAAATGGTGCATCTATCTTATTTGCTGAAAATGAATCTGCATACTTAGCAGGTATTGCTGCAGCTAAAACAACAAAAACAAATCACATTGGATATATCGGTGGTGTGAAAACAGAAACTTTAATTCGTTTTGAAGCTGGATTTGTTGCTGGTGCAAAATCTGTTAACAAAGATATTACAGTTGATAGACAATACGTTGGTTCATTCCAAGATGCAGGAACTGGTAAAACAATCGCTAACACAATGTTTGCTAATGGTGCAGACGTTATCTACGGAGCTGCTGGAGCATCAGGTTTAGGTGTGTTTACTGCTGCAACTGATTTAATGCAAGCTGACGATTCTAAACAATTATGGGTTATCGGTGTTGACTTAGACCAACATGAACAAGGTAAATACAAAACAAAATCAGGCGAAGAAAAATCTGTTACTTTAACATCAACATTGAAAAAAGTTGGTGAAGCTGTTGTGAAATTTGCAGAAGCAACAGAAAAAGACGGATTCAAGAGTGGTTTAACACGCTATACTTTAGCTGACGGTGGTGTAGATTTAACAGACGGTCAATTAAGTGCTGATGTTAAAGATGCAGTGAAAAAAGCTAAACAAGATATCATTGATGGCAAAGTAAAAGCACCTGCTACTGAAGCAGAATTAGATGAATTTTTAAAAAAATAATCTTATATAAATAATAGTAACACCCACTCAATATTGTGTGTTGAGTGGGTCTTTTTATAAAAGGTGAAAAGTTGAAAGGAATGACATAAATGTCCGAATCAAACTATGTTATTGAGATGCGAAACATAACAAAGAAGTTTGGTGATTTCACAGCCAATAAAAATATTAACTTAAAAGTTAAAAAAGGTGAAATCCATGCTTTATTAGGTGAAAATGGTGCGGGTAAATCGACACTTATGAATATGTTATGTGGATTATTACAACCAACAAGCGGAGAAATCCTCATCAATGGTGAAACTGTTAAAATTACCTCTCCAACAAAAGCAACAAAATTAAAAATCGGTATGGTGCATCAGCATTTCATGTTGGTAAAAAAATTCACAGTAACAGAAAATATTATTTTAGGAACTGAGCCAACACAAGCCGGTGTTGTGAATATAAAAAAAGCACGTGAAGAAATTTTGGCATTATCAAAACAATATAATTTAGATATCAATCCAGACGCTCTTGTAAGAGATATTACAGTAGGTATGGAACAACGTGTTGAAATTTTAAAAACATTGTACCGTGGTGCAGATATTTTGATTTTTGATGAGCCGACCGCTGTTTTAACACCTCAAGAGATTGATGAACTGATTAAAATTATTAAAGGTCTAGCAGCAGAGGGAAAATCTGTTGTTATCATTACGCATAAATTAGATGAAATTCGTGCCGTGGCAGATAAATGTACTGTTATTCGTCGTGGAGAACATATTGATACTGTTGATGTGGATAAAGTGTCTTCTCAAGAATTGGCAGATATGATGGTAGGGCGTGCTGTTTCCTTTAAAACAGATAAAGCACCTGCTAACCCACAACACCCTGTTTTAGAAATTAAAAATTTACATGTTAATGAATCTCGTGGCTTACCAATCGTGAAAGGTGTTGACTTAACAATTCACGCTGGAGAAGTTGTCGGTATTGCAGGTGTTGACGGTAATGGACAAACAGAACTTATTCAAGCTATTGCTGGATTAACAAAATCAACACAAGGAACCGTAACGTTGAATGGTAAAGATATTACAAATCGCACACCAAGACAAATTACGGAAACTGGTTTAGGTCATATTCCAGAAGATAGACATAAACACGGATTAGTATTGGATATGACGGTAGAAGAAAATATTATTCTTCAAACTTATTATCAAAAACCATTCAGTAAACGTGGTTTTTTAAACGATAAAATTATTTCAACGTATGCTATGCATTTAATCAATGAGTTTGACGTACGTACACCTAGTGAAAAAGTGAATGCATCTGCTTTATCTGGAGGAAATCAACAAAAAGCAATTATTGCACGTGAAATTGATAGAAACCCGGACTTATTGATTGCAGCACAACCAACTCGTGGATTAGACGTTGGTGCAATCGAATTTATTCATAAACGTTTGATTAGTCAACGTACACATGGCAAAGCAGTGTTGTTAATGAGTTTTGAATTAGATGAAATTATGAACGTTGCAGATAGAATTGCTGTTATGTATGACGGTAGAATTGTAGCGATTGTAAAACCAGAAGAAACCACTGTAAGAGAATTAGGATTGTTGATTGCAGGTTCATCTGTTGAAAAAGCAGACAAAGAAGTAGGAGGAGGTTCTCATGAATAGTCATAAAAAATTTCAAAACCTACTTGTACCATTTTTATCCGTTTTACTAGGTTTGGTATTTGGTGCAATTATTATTGCATTGATTGGAAAAGATCCTATTGAAGCTTATCAATATCTATTTGGAGGAGCATTAGGTACATCTTATGGAATAGGACAAACATTACGTTCTATGGCTCCACTTATTTTAACAGCATTAGGATTTTCTGTTGCTTATAAAGCAGGATTCTTTAATATTGGATTGTCTGGACAAGCATTAGCTGGTTGGTTGACATCTGTTTGGGTTGCCTTATCATTCCCAACATTACCTCAATATATGCTATTGCCACTATGTATTGTAACAGGTATGATTGCTGGTGCTGTATGGGCTGGTATTGCTGGTATTTTAAAAGCTTATTTCAATGCTAGTGAAGTGATAACAACTATTATGTTAAACTATGTTATTTTATACGTAAATGACTTCTTAATTCGTAATGTAATGACAAACCCAGCAGCTGATAAAACAAACACCATTCCACAAGCGGCAAGTTTACGTTGGGATGTCTTAACAGAATTAACGGATAATTCAACAGTTCATTTAGGTATCATTATTTCTGTTTTCATGGCACTTTTGGTACATATTATGTTAAAACGTACAACATTAGGATTAGAATTACGTGCTGTTGGATTAAACCCATTTGCTGCTGAATATGCAGGTATGAACGCAAAGAAAAATATTATTCGTGCGATGTTTATTAGTGGATGTCTTGCAGGTCTTGCAGGTGTTATGGAGGGCTTAGGGCAATTTGAAAACATCTTCTTACAAAATGGTGTTTCTCCTGCGATTGGATTTACAGGTATGTCCGTTTCCTTATTGGCATTAGGAAATCCACTAGGTATTATTTTATCAGCAGCATTATTCGGTATTTTTGAATCAGGAAGTTCAGAAATGTCTTTAATGACAAATGTACCTGCTGAATTAGTAACTGTTATTACAGCTATTATTATTTTCTTCGTCGGTGCAAACTATATTATTCGTTTTATACTTGATAAAATAAAATGGAAACAAAGCGAGGAGGCATAATAATATGACTATTACACAAATATTAACATTGATTGTTGGATCTACTTTATTGTATGCGTCACCTCTAATTTTTACAGCTTTAGGTGGAACATTCTCCGAACGTAGCGGTGTTGTAAACGTTGGATTAGAAGGAATTATGGTTGTTGGCTCTTTTGCTTCTATTGTCTTTAATTTAGAGTGTGCTGAATCATTCGGTGCAGCTACGCCGTGGATTGGACTATTAGTCGGAGGAATAGCAGGATTATTATTTGCGATTATTCATGCTATTGCTACAGTAAATTTAAGAGCCGATCACGTTATTTCTGGAACAGTCTTAAACTTAATTGCACCAGCATTATGTGTTGTGCTAACAAGACTTTTATATGAAGATAAAGGACAAACAGATATTATCACAGAATCATTTGGATTATTTTCATTCCCAATTTTAGAAGATATACCTGTTATCGGACCTATTTTCTTTAAAAACACGTATGTCGTTGCCTATATTGCTATTTTAGTAGCATGTGTTTCTTGGTTTATTTTATTTAAAACAAGATTTGGTTTACGACTAAGAGCAGTAGGGGAGTATCCACAAGCTGCAGATACATTAGGTATTCATGTATCCTCTATGAAATACTATGCTGTTTTACTTTCTGGTTTTTTAGGAGGTATTGGCGGTGCTGTTGTATCACAATCTATCACAAGAAACTTTTCAGCAGCAACTATTGCTGGACAAGGATTTATGGCAATGGCAGCCATGATTTTCGGTAAGTGGAATCCAATTGGTGCTATGTTCTCATCACTATTCTTTGGCTTAGCACAAAGTTTAAGTATTGTAGGAACAGCTATTCCGGTCATTTCAGATATTCCGTCTATTTATTTGAAAATCACACCATACATTGTTACTATCATTGTATTAGTGTTATTCATTGGTAAATCTGAAGCACCTGCCGCAATCGGAAAAAATTATATTAAATCGAAATAATAAAAAGAGAGTTAGACAATTTGTCTGACTCCTTTTTGTTTTATCATAAGATTAAAATTCATTTTCTTGTATCATTGTTTGTATATGTTTTTGTTTCTTTTTATGAAATTCTGTAATATCGCCAAAAAATAAGTTTTTTTCAGGAATTTGATATAACTCTTGCATCTTCAAGCTAATTGATCTTGGTATATGGGAAGAATTACGTTCATATCGAGATAATGTATCTTTGTTAATAGACAAAATTTTTGACGCTTCAATTAGTGTTAAATTGGCATTAGCACGTGCTGCTTTTAAAGATAAAACAATCATGATAATATCCCTCCTTTTATATATATTCTATATTATCCGAATAAATTCGGATAGTCAAATAGAAAAGTGCTTTATATACTATAAAATCTATTTTCTCTATATATAAATTCTTTTTATTTAATGTTTTATTATAGTATAATAGACTTAAATATTTTGTTTTAAATAAAAAATATAGATTTTGTGAATAGAGGATATAAGTTGAAAGAAATATTAAAAAAAGCGATGAGTCAATCTTTAAAAGACGCTCTTTTAGAAAAACAAAAGACACAAACAGCTATTTCAAAAGAAACAGGTATTGCAACAAGTACATTAAATGATTACATCAATGGACGCACATACATTTCTGAAAAAAATCAAGAAAAAATAGCACGAGCTCTTGATATGAGTGTTGATACACTATTTCCAAAACAAAAAATAGTTTCTTATTTAAATTCACCTATTGAACAAAGTGAAGTGCATGAAGCAAATACAATATATGGCACTTTAACGACTGAAGAACTTCATCAGATTGCAAAACCATTTACACAAGAGCAGGTTTTAGAAATGCATATCGTTAAAAATGATGTAGGAAACTATGACGTATCAATTATACAAATGAATAAGTAATAATTTATATTGATGGTGAATGGCTAATGCTATTCACTTTTTTTTATTTGGAATAAACTAACCAAAATAAAATACTTGGGTTGCCCCAAGCATTTTATTGGTTATCAAAATAGACTTTTAAAGCATTAACAACGTCTGTTGCCACTTTTTGTCTGTAATCTTCTGTATTAAAAATTTTCACGTCATTATCATTATTCATATAGCCTAATTCTAAAAGAAGAGAAGGCACTTTATTATCGTATAGAACTTGATAAACGCTTAATTTAACACCATTTGTTTTTAAAGGTAGATTTTCAAATTGTTCATTTACTAAGTCTGCTAAACGCATATCTTCGTAGTGGAAGTAGTGAACGGTTGTTCCGCTTGGACCTTTTACATCGGCTGAATCATAGTGTAGGCTGATGAACACATCAGCTTGTGCTGTATTGGCAATTTCAGAACGTTTTTCTAAAGTAACATCAACATCAGATGTACGTGTCATAATGACTTTAGCACCATTTTCTTCTAATAATGTTTTTAATACTTCCGCTGTTTTTAAAGCGAGAATACGTTCGTTTATATTTTCTGAAATATTTGAAACAGCACCACCGTCTGTTCCTCCATGTCCTGGATCTAACACAATTGTTGCACCATTTAATGTTTTTGATTTTGTTCCAACTCTTTGCGCTACATTTTCAAAGAATTTTGCTTTACTTGCATTGATATAACCATCTATATTACTACTAGACGTTGCTGAATAATAGCCATTTTGAGCTTCCTTATCTTTTACATATAAGAACTCACCTTTATAAATGTTTTCCAATGCTCCTGAAGGACCAGGAGAAGCGAGTAAACTTGTTGGATCTGTTGCTTTAATAATGTTTCTTGCTGGATAATTATTTGCTTTTATTTTAGAAGTGACTTGATTACTTTCTGCAGATTGTTGTGTTGTTTCTTTTAATGCAGATGATTCTACCCAAGCTAATTCATTTTGATAAAGAATTTGGCTCCAGTCATTTTTATCAAAAAATTTTAAATAAGTAGCTTGTCTATCCAGTTTTCCTATTTCTTTATCAGTGGATCTAGGATCTTTAAACACAGATACATTTTCTTTTGCCACACTCATTGTACTTCCTGAATGTGTTACATTTACTTGGTCAGCATATAAGTCTTCTTCTTGAATCCATCCTTGTGTATTATCGTAAAAGATATGTACCCAATTTTTTTCTTTTTTTAAAATGGTTACTTTACTATCTTTTTTGACTAGTTGTTGGATAACACTGTCGGTATTAGCGTTTTGTCTGACTGCAATATATTCTGCTTTTACTAATGTTGTTGTGACTAAAGATAAAAAGTAAATATTTAATATAGCAACAATAATAATTGTTGCTGTTAAAATGATAAACCTATTATTTTTACTTGTATTCATTTAGTTATTCCTTATATTTCATCTTTTGTAAGTATCTTTTTTTAATATAACATAAAATACATATAAAGAGAACAGATAACTTTCAAAATAAATAGATTTTAAGTATTTTTTAGTAAGACATATTTTTAAAACTAAATTGAAGTATGGTATAATAAAATGTAAAGACGTGAAAAGGAGAGTTTTATGACATCTTTAGGTAATATTTTAAAAGAAAAAAGAGAAAAATTAGGCTATACTCTAAATGACATTCATGAAAAAACGGGTATCCAATTACGCTATTTAGAAGCGATTGAAAATGATCAATTAGATATTATTCCAGGAGATTATTATAAGAAAAATTTCGTTGTGCAATATGCCTCTGTTGTAAAAATGGACGGAGAAAAATTGCTTGAAGAAAACAAACGACAAGCTGAACTAGCAGAAAAAGAACGTTTGAAAAAAGAACAAGCTATGAAAATGAATAAACCGAAAAAAGTAGCACCGGTTTCTTCTAAACCAGCAATGGCGGCTACAACACCAGAACAAAAGAAAAATAGAAAACCTGTTATTATATTTTGTGCCATTGCTTTAGCCATTGTTGCTTCGTTAATTTATTTTTCACCGAAACTATTCCAGCAATCAGTAGAAACAACGACTACAACAACGACAACTGCTGCATCTATTACGACAACAAGTACAGCTAGTACAACAAGTACAACAAGTACAACAACTACGACGACCACTGAAAGCACAACAACGACAACAGAAACGACACAGTCTAGTACAGCTAATAATAATGGTGTATCACAAAATACTGTAGCACCTGGTGGTAGTAATTTGGTTGTTCAATCGTCAACAGCAAATCAAATCGTGTATGGTCTAGGTGATGCATTTAAAAATTATAAAGGTGACTATAACTTAACGATAAAAGTGACTGAACCAACATGGGTGCGTGTGTCTGTTCACGGGAAAGTTATTTTAGAAAGAACGATTACAGATAAAGTGCCAACAACTATTCGTGCTTTAAATAATGCGAATGATGTTACCATTACATTTGGTATTTCTCAAGCAGCAACATTAACACTAAATGGACAAAATGTGGCTGTTCCAACGACATCGAGGGTTGAAACGGTTAAAATCAATTTAGCAAAATAGGTGATAAAAAATGAATATTGCAAACAAATTAACACTAGCAAGAATGATTGCCATTCCATTTTTTATTGTGTCTATGTATGTATTTCAAACTTTTGAAATAGCAGCGCTGATTTTTGTATTGGCAAGTATAACAGATTGGTTAGATGGTTATTTAGCTAGAAAATATCATCTCATTACAAATTTTGGAAAATTTGCTGATCCTTTAGCAGATAAAATACTTGTCTTAACAGCATTTATTTTGTTAGTTGAAAAGCACTATATACCTGCTTGGATTGTGTGTATTATCGTTTGTCGTGAATTAGCCATTACTGGATTACGTTTATTACTTGTCGAACAAGGGAAGGTTATGGCTGCGGACTGGTCGGGAAAAATAAAAACAGCTACACAAATGTTTGCGATTATTTTTTTACTAATGAATAATTTTCATGTTGGAAACATATTTTTATATATTTGTTTATTCTTTACCATTTATTCAGGTATAGAGTATTTTTATAAAAATCGTTCTGTTTTTGAAAATTTATCATCATAATGCATATACTATAAATAGAGGGTTTATTTATGAAAGCAGAAATTATTACAGTCGGAACAGAATTACTCTTAGGTGAAACATTAGATACAAATACGCATTATATTGCCAATGTTTTAAAAGAATTGAGTATTCCAACTTATTTTCATACAAGTGTTGGTGATAATATAGAGAGAATACGTCGTTTATTAAATATTGCTTCCAAAAGAAGTGATTTAGTGATTTTATCAGGAGGACTTGGCCCTACAAAAGATGACTTAACAAAAGACGCATTAGCTGAACATTTACAAGAAACATTATTATTAGATGATGAGGCTGTTGATAAAATCAAACATCATTTTCATAAAATTGAAAAAGAAATGCCAGAAAATAATTTGCGACAAGCTCACTATATCAAAAATAGTCATATTTTAAAGAATCACAATGGATTGGCTATTGGTATGGTGACAACAAAAGATAATGTGATGTATGCTGTATTACCTGGTCCTCCCTCTGAAATGACAACAATGGTGGAAAAAGAACTATTGCCTTTTTTGAAAGAAAAAATAGGTGGCGTTTTTGTGTCAAAAACACTGAGATTCACAAATATCGGTGAATCTGCTTTAGCAGAAAAAATTAGTACTATTATTGATGCACAGTCTAATCCTACGATTGCGATTTACGCATATACAGGTGATGTTACCATTCGATTAACCGCAAATGGTCGAACAACACAAGAATGTGAAGAAAAAATTAAACAAACAGAAGCATTGATTTTAGAACCATTAAAACCTTATTTTTATGGATACGATCATCAAACACTGGCTGATGTTGTGATTGCTTTATTAAAAGAAAAGCACTATACACTCAGTGTTGCAGAAAGTTTAACAGGTGGTTTATGTCAAAGTAAGCTCGTTAGTGTTTCTGGTGCATCTGATGTTTTTTCAGGCGGTGTTGTCACATATCAAACAAGTGCTAAAGAAAAAATACTTTGTATTCCTTCAGAATTACTGTTAAAATATGGAACGATAAGTCATGAGTGTGCTGTGGCTATGGCACAAAATGTAAAGGCATTATATGGTAGTGATATTGGTCTTTCTTTTACTGGGATTGCTGATGAACATGCAATAGAAGATAAAGCATCTGGAACGGTGTATATTGGTATTGCAATGCCAAATAAAGAACCTATATCATATTGCGTACATTTCAATCGTGGTAGAAATGCCAATAGAGAATTATCCGCAATATTTGGTTTAAACAAATTGAGAGAATTGCTCGAAGAAAAAGGAGAACATTATGGTTATTAGTGAAGAAAGAATGAAGGCATTGCAAGATGCTATTAAGAAAATTGAAAAAGATTTTGGTAAAGGATCTATTATGCGCTTAGGAGATAGAGCCGATACAAAAATTGATGCCATTTCATCAGGTTCTATTTTAATTGATTCTGCATTAGGCATTGGTGGTTTCCCTCGTGGACGTATCATTGAAATTTATGGTCCAGAATCATCTGGTAAAACAACAACAGCTTTACACGTTGTTGCAGAAGTACAAAAAACTGGAGGAGTAGCGGCATATATTGATGCAGAACATGCAATGGACCCTCTTTATGCTAAAAATTTGGGAATTGATATTGATGATTTATTCTTATCTCAGCCAGATAGTGGGGAAGAAGCACTTGAAATTGCTGAAGCTTTAATTAGTTCAGGTGCGATTGATGTTATTGTCATTGACTCCGTTGCTGCACTTGTACCAAAAGCAGAAATTAAAGGTGATATGGGTGATTCTCATGTTGGGTTACAAGCTCGTTTAATGTCACAAGCGTTAAGAAAATTATCAAGTGTGATTAACAAACAAAAAACAGTTGCTATTTTTATTAACCAATTACGTGAAAAAGTCGGTGTTACATATGGAAATCCAGAAGTAACACCAGGAGGACGTGCTTTAAAATTCTACTCAACGATTCGTATGGAAGTACGTAAGAGTGAAGCCATTAAAGGAAGCAAAGATTCTGAAATCATTGGTAACTCAACAAAAATTAAAATTGTAAAAAATAAAGTGGCACCACCATTCAAAACAGTTTATGTCGACATCATGTATGGTGAAGGTATTTCTAAAACAGGAGAAATTTTAGACTTAGCTGTTGAGCATGACATGATTAAGAAAAGTGGGTCATGGTATTCTTATGGTGAAGATAGAATTGGGCAAGGGCGTGAAACAGCTAAAAAATTCTTGTTAGAACACCCAGAAATCATGGCTGAAGTTGATAGAAAATTACGTATTAAAATGGGACTTATTGAACCAACAGCAGAAGAGTCTGCTTTATTAAACAAAGATATTTCTACTGAACAAGAAGAAACAGTCGATATTACAGATCCATTATTAGTGGAATTATTAGAAGAGGAATAACATAAAAGGGCTATCTCAAAAATGAAGTTGACAAATTTTATTTCAAAAATTTAGTCTTATGTATGCTGTATCAATGGCAAGCGGATACCCAAACATGTCTGCTTGCCATTTTTTTATCATATATCGGGTCAACCTCTTTATCTTTAATATTATGAAAAAACGTGTTTATTTATTACTATCATTAGGTTGTATCATACTATCGATATTATTTACATTCAAACAAGTCATACCATATCAATGGCAAACGTCATTTTATGGTTCTGTGTACACTGATGATCAGCCACTTGGAGATTATCGTTTACGAGTGCATGCTATTGAAAAATTAGATACTGTCATTAAGACAAAAAATAGCACTCTTTTTTACATAGTAACACATGAGTATGGTACGATTTTATTAGAAGCAGAAAAAGACGATAAAGATGTGAACATGATTTATAGCCAAAAAGACGCATTAGCAACATTACAACCTACTTTATGTGTTAGAGTTATGCCAAAATATACGTCTGGGTACACAGAAATAGAAAATAATCTTCCTAAGTATTTATCAAGTGATAATATGACATTATCACGCTATGTATCGGTTTATCAGTATAAAAAAGTAGCACCATGGGCGTGGATTATTTCTCTTATTTTCTTATTTTTTGCTCTTAAATATTTATATCGGTTATTGACAAGGAGAAGAACATAATGAGAAAACAGCGATTAAAAGGTACAAAAATAAAATTACTCATTAGTTTTTTTGCTATCATTTTCTCTTGTTCAGCCGTATCGGATATTTTTCAATCTAATGAACAACTGGCAAAAGACGCTTATGATAAAGGGCAAGTTTATAAACAATATACTTTACTATATGCCAATCCTGTAGCAATAAAAGTATTTGATATAGATAAAACATCTATTGAAATAAACGAAACAACATTATACCTCATTAAACATGAGTACGGCTATGTTATGCTTGCAGCAGAAAAAAACAACACTATCGTGCGTGATTTATTTCATCGAAAACAAAGTTTAAAAGAGCAACCTGCCTATGTCATGACAACTTTTGTTCCAACAGTTGAAAAAGTAGGACGTCGCTCAAAACGTTTATTTACAAATGTGACTGTTGACTTATATACCGATTTTTTAAGAGCTGTGCCAAAAGATGCAATAATTGGTTCGGAATATGTATCCTTAAAGAGATTTAACGACTCACAAGTTGTCAAACACTTGATAGGTTTTGGTGGGATAATAATTAGTATTTTTCTATGGATAACATGCACGAAACGTATTAAACAAAATTTAAAAATGTATACAATTTTTGAAGAATACTTTCCAGAAGTGACATTTGGATATGGTATTATTGCTTCAAATGCTTCATACAAAGATAAAAAATTACATCTTTATGTATATAAAGATACCCTCATTGTGAATCAGAAGAGTTTTATTTTTATCCCCTTAGAAGAGATTGCAAGTATAAACTATACAACATATATACGAAAAGTAAAGAATAGTACCGTTACTATTTTTCAATTAAGTGTTAAGAAAACAAATCGACAAACGATTTCTCTAGTAGAGAATGCACGGAATCTTAAATTACGTGTCGTGCTTTTTTATGAGTATTTAGAGAAGCACAATTCAAAAATCCGTCGAAATATGTCTATCTAAGCTTTTTGGTTTTACATCGGTTTTAATTATCTGTATACTAGATGCAGTCAAGCGACCTTCAATCGCTTAATCAAACGAAATGATGGTGATTTTATGACAAAAACAAATGCAAATACTCGAGTTGTTGTTGGCATGAGTGGAGGAGTAGACTCTTCTGTGACAGCACTTCTTTTGAAAGAACAAGGATACGATGTGATAGGTATTTTTATGAAAAACTGGGATGATACAGACGAAAATGGTGTCTGTACAGCAACGGAAGATTATAAAGATGTTGAAAAAGTTGCTCAGCAAATTGGTATCCCGTATTATTCGGTGAATTTTGAAAAAGAATATTGGGATAAAGTGTTTACGTACTTTTTAGATGAGTATAAAAAAGATAGAACACCTAATCCTGATGTGATGTGCAATAAAGAAATAAAGTTTAAAGCCTTTTTAGACTATGCTATGGATTTAGGTGCAGATTATGTCGCAATGGGGCATTATGCACGTCTATCGACAGATGAATATGGTGTAAAGCACTTATTAAGAGGCGTTGATAATAATAAAGATCAAACTTACTTTTTAAGTCAATTATCCCAAGAACAATTACAAAAAGCGATGTTTCCTATTGGGCATTTACCAAAATCAGAGGTAAGACGCATCGCACAAGAAGCTGGTTTAGCTACAGCAACAAAAAAAGATTCCACTGGGGTATGCTTTATTGGTGAACGTAATTTCAAAGAATTTCTTTCTCACTATTTACCAGCACAGCCAGGTCCTATGAAAACATTAGACGGCAATATCATTGGTGAACATGCCGGATTAATGTATTATACGATTGGACAAAGACAAGGATTAGGCATTGGTGGTGTGAAAGGTTATTCTGTTCATGAACCTTGGTTTGTCGTCGGAAAAGATTTAAAAGAAAATATTTTATATGTCGGACAAGGTTATCATCATGAGTATTTATATACGGATTATTTAACAGCGAGTGAATTACAATTCACAACAGATGAAGAAAAACCGTCTGTGTTCCACTGTACAGCTAAATTTAGATATAGACAAGCTGATGTTGGTGTGACCGTTCATTTATCAGACTCACAAAAAGAAGCAAAAATTATTTTTGATGAACCAGTTAGAGCCATTACTCCTGGACAAGCTGTTGTATTTTATGACGGCGAAGAATGTTTAGGCGGCGGCATTATTGATGCAGCATATAAAGATAATGAAAAAAGACAATATAGTTAAAAGAACAACCTTCGGGCTGTTCTTTTATAGAATTTGTAAGCGTTTTTTGTTATAATGAATAAAAAGAGGAATAGTATAGCATTTGGTCGTTATATAGTTTCTGTCATATGTCATTTTTGTTTATTTAGCTGTCAACTAGAAAAAGTATCTCTTCATGTTATATTATGGCCTAATTAAGAAGAAACATTGTTAAACATCTTTGTCGGTAAATAACCGTGCTTTCTTCTTTATCTCAGAAGATGTTACATACTATTATATTAGGAATGAATATGATTAGAAATTCATTGGTTAAATAAAAGGAGGAAATGGTATATGAAACAAAGATATTTTTTGTTATGTATAATACTATGTTTATGTGGTTGTACACAATCTGTAGGAAAAATACAGGCAAATCCTTTTTCAAAAAATGAAGAAGCATTATTATCAATTTTTTAGAAGATATTCCCATAAGAGTAAAAATTACTCCGCCAAATCAAGCACAAAAAGTGACGTATATTCTTAAAAAAATCACACACACAGGAGAAATGATTATTGAAGAAAGTGACTTTTTGATGCAAGATGAAAAAGAAAAAGAAATAAATCCTTTTGAATTGATTTTACGATATAACAATCATACATTGCAATTAATACTAGGAAGTCATAGATTTCTTAAACCATTAAAATTACCTGAATTGATGTATGGTATGGCAGGAAAAATATATGAATCAAAACTTAACAAATCTATTCAATTAAATGAATTTATTCCTTTATTTGTGTATAAAGACAGTTCTAATACCACATTGGAAAATATTGATAATTTACTAAGAAAAGATTTTATCGCAGAAGAACAAGAAATATATTATATCTTTGGCATTCAATGTGAATAAAAAGCACGACTATCGTGCTTTTTTTGTTTGTCTGTGTTAAGATAATAAACGAGATATAACTTAGTAAGTAGGTGACATATTGGAAAATGAAGAAATAAAAATACAAGATATCCCTGAAGCGAAAGTTTTTGTTAAAGAAAATCTTGTTTTTATCAATGAACATGAATATACACTAGAAGTCGATTTTAAAAATGGCTTTCAAATAGATGCTCTAGAAGATAGATACACTAAATTATTACAAAAATATCATTATATTGTAGGGGATTGGGGACATAATCAACTTCGTTTAAAAGGATTCTACAAAAATGATATGAAGAATGTAGAAGAGGATAGTAAAATTTATACACTGGAAGATTATTTACGTGAATATTGTGCTTTTGGGTGTGCCTATTTTGTACTTTCTTTAAATGGTAATCCTGTTATGCCTAAAGAAAATGCTCCACACAAGTCTAATCAACAAAAACGTAAAAAACAAAATACATCTAATCATAAAAAGCATACACATCAACAAAAACAACCACAAAAAGAAAAGACAAAAAAACATGCTTTTGTCATTCGTAAAGGAGATAAAAAAGCATGAGATACAAAGGTTATTTAATTGATTTAGATGGTACTATTTATGTAGGGAAAAAAAGATTACATGAAGCAGAATCTTTTATTAAAACCTTGCAACAAAAACAGATACCGTTTCTATTTGTGACCAATAATGCAACAAAATCTCCTGAAATGGTGCAGACATTTTTACAAAATTCATTGGATATAGAAGTGAATATCTCACAAATCTATACCAGTGGTTTAGCAGCTTTAGATTATTTGCTCGCTGAAAAATTAGGAAATAAAGGATTTGTTATTGGTGAACAAATTTTAAAGGAACAATTTTTAAATGCTGGATTTATTGAAGAAAAAGAACATCCAAATTTTGTATTGCAAGCGCTGGATACACAAGTGACATACAATGATTTAAAAATGGCGAGTTTAGCGATTCAACAGGGTGCAAAATATATTGTGACAAATATTGACAAACAATATCCAACAGAAAAAGGATTTGTTCCCGGAGCTGGTGCTATTAAAGAGTTACTTGTTGCAGCAACAAGAGTTGAACCTATTATTATTGGCAAACCATCGTCTATTATTATGAACCATGCAATCAATAGATTAGGCGTTCGTAAAGAGGATGTTATAATGGTTGGTGATAATTATCAAACGGATATTTTAGCCGGTATTGATAATGGAATAGATACATTATTGACGTTAACTGGTGTTACACAAAAATCAGATATTCCTCATTTACCAAAAGTACCAACACATATTGTGAATGACTTAAGTGAGTGGAATTATCTATAAAAATTTTTTAAAGGAAAGTTTTATATCATGACAAAACAAGCAGGACATCAATTTTTAGCTAAATTAGGTAAAAAAAGATTGCGTCCAGGAGGAAAAGAAGCAACAGATTGGTTGATTAAAAATGGGAATTTTTCTAAAGAGAAAAAAGTGCTAGAAGTTGGTTGCAATATGTGTACAACATCTATTGAACTTGTCAAAACATACCAATGTCATATTACTGGTATTGATTTAGACAAAAATGCACTTGAACAAGCAAAACAAAATATTAAAACAAATCAACTAGAAGAGTATATTACTGTTCAACAAGGTAACGCAATGCATTTACCATTTGATGACAATTCATTCGATATTGTCATCAATGAAGCAATGCTGACCATGCTGTCTAAAAATGCTAAAGTAAAAGCCATTAAAGAGTATTACCGTGTTTTGAAACCAAATGGTATTCTACTGACACATGATATTACATTCTTTAGTGATACATTAGAGAAAACTATTGATACTTTACGTGAAACGATACATGTCAATGTTCATCCAATGCACCGTGATGATTGGCTACATCTGTTTCAAGAAATAGGCTTTGAAAGCCAAGAAATACACGGTCAAATGTCTTTGATGACGCCTACGGGAATGATAAAAGACGAGGGATTTTTAAACACGATGAACATTCTTAAAAATGGATTGCTTAAATCGGAAAATCGACCAATGTTTTTAAATATGTTTAAATTTTTTAATAAGACAAAAAAAGACTTAATGTACATTGCAATTTGTAGTAGAAAGAAGGAAAAATGATGACAATAGGAAACATAGCCAATCAAGCGGGTGTATGCTTTTCATTTGATACATTCAAAACAGTCAAAAAAGTATTGGCAAAATCAGAAAAAATTGATAGACATAACCATATCGGACATCAAATTGTTTTTGTTATTGTGAAAGGATCGGTTACGGTTTTACTAGACGGACAAGAAGAACATTTGTTGACTCCGGGTACAGTACTAACCTTTAATGGCGAACATACTATTGAAGCAGAAGCAAACGAACATTCTGAAATTTTTGTTACGTTAATAAAAGAATAATATCAATCCCTTATTGGAAAGTATGCCAGTAGGGGATTTATTATACATCAAAAATAAGTATTTATATAACTAATATAGGCTCTATGTCAAATAGGGTTGATGACTCATAAAAAGTAGTGATGTCACAAATGTTACGTCACTATCTTTTTATTTTAAGTCACAAAGTGATGTACGGCTCACCGAAATGTACACGATACATTTTTCTCTTCCCCTACGTTGTGCGGGGAAGGAGCTATTCGTACATCACTTTTGACTTAAACTATTAAGCAACTAGTGAAGTAGATGGTACGGTATATGGTACATATAACTTACAGATTAATAAAATACGATTTCTAAAATGTGAAAAGTTACGATAACCATAGGCATTTCTCTTAAGTACCTTAATTTTATGATTGATTCCTTCAAGTGCACCGTTAGTCAAATGATGGTAGATAAAGGTGTTTTTAATATAGGGTAAATACCCTTTGAACGTTCTTAATACTCTACGTAAACCAGGAGAAATAGCTTCCTGTTTAGCCCATATGAGTATTTCTTCAAATCGGTCAAAATCTCTATTATGTAAAGCATCTCTTAATTGATGAACGACATCGTATGTGG